>CAYOBX010000320.1:0-3263 GCA_964402245.1 uncultured Saprospiraceae bacterium
TTAGAGGTAGCGATTTTGCTAGTTTTTTTATAAAAAAAATTAGTAAAATCGCTACCTCTAAAGAAAAATAGTAAACATACTTGTTGCCGAGTCTCAAACTAAAGAACCTTAGTCTGACCGCTATGGTTACAAACCTCGACGATCCTAAAGAACACTTTTGATAATCAGCAAACAGTATCTTTTTAGGCGAGTAGTAAAAAAAAATTTAAACTATTAAACAAAACCTAATAAAATCATTCTAAAATATGGCAACTTTTGATATTTCAATCAATGGTAAACAACAGCAAATAGAAGCTGATCCAGATACTCCTATCCTTTGGGTATTAAGAGATCATGCTAATTTAGTCGGCACTAAGTTTGGCTGTGGTATCGGTCAATGTGGTGCCTGTACTGTTCACCTAAACGGTGTAGCAATTCGATCTTGTTCACTACCCATCTCGGCAGTAGAAGACAAGCCCATCACCACCATAGAAGGCTTATCGCCTGATGGCACTCATGCCTTACAACAAGCCTGGTTGGAGCATGATGTTCCGCAATGTGGCTACTGTCAAGCAGGACAAATTATGAATGCAGCCGCTTTATTAAAAGACAATCCTAGCCCTTCTGACGCAGAGATAGATAAAGCGATGAATGGAAATATTTGTCGTTGTGGCACCTATGTCCGAATTAAGGCAGCGATTAAAACAGCATCTAGTAGAATTGGATAGTAAGATGGATCTTTAGCTTAAGATTCGGCAACAAGTATGTTTAGTATATTAAAATTGCTCCCTCTAAAAAAACTATATCAAAGCTACTGCTTGCCGATTACTAGAAACTACCTTCATAACTCACTAGTTATCAAAGATTTATTTTTTAGTCCAACAGCTATAGTTTGCAACTCGCTTATTCATCATTTTTCATTCATCATTCATCATTAAAAAAAATGAGTACCGTAAAAACAACATATAATAGAAGATCTTTCCTAAAGTCCTCTGCAATGGCAGGAGGCGGGATGGTCTTAGGATTTAGTTGGTTGGCTTCTTGCAAACCGACTCCTGCACAAATCAAATCCATGCCAAAAGAATGGTTTGATGTGAATGCATTTTTAAAAATAGGCGAGAATGGTTTGGTGACTATTATGTCTCCTAATCCTGAAATTGGACAAAATGTCAAGACGGCAATGCCGATGATTGTGGCAGAAGAATTAGATGTAGATTGGAATGATGTCGTAGTAGAACAGGCTGGTTTGAATACGGTTGATTTTAAAAGACAATTGGCTGGTGGTAGTCAGTCTATTCGCCAAGGATGGCAAGGTTTGAGAATGGCAGGAGCTACGGCCAGAAGAATGCTATTAGAAGCGGCTGCTAAACAATGGGAAGTTCCTGTAGAGGAATTAACTACCGCAGCTGGTATTATTCACCATAAAGCAAGTGGAAAATCAATGGGTTATGGAGATATAGCCTCCGCTGCTGCGGGTATAGAAGTACCAGAAGAAATCCAGTTAAAAGACCCGAAAGATTTTACCATCATAGGCACAGATCGCTTGAATGTAGATGGCAAAAAAATCACAACAGGCCAACCGCTTTATGGAATGGATATCCAAAGAGATGGAATGTTGATTGCCATGATTGCGCATCCGCCTGCATTTGGGATGAAATTAAAATCGTTTGATGCTAGTGCTGCTAAAGGAATGTCTGGTATTAAAGACGTTATTCAAATAAATGCGCAACCACCAGAGAAGCAATGGTCGGATACCAATGCTTTTCCAGATTTAGTAGCTATCGTTGGTAATACCACTTGGGAAGTAATGAAGGCTAAAAAAGCTTTAAATATTGAATGGGAGCCAACGGGCACTTTAGAAAATAGTACAGACCATGAAGCGAACTTAGCCCAGTTTATGAAAAAGGCTGCGGCAGAACCTTCTCGAAAAGATGGAAATCCTGCCAAAGCATTTGCGGACGCCGCTAAAGTGATTGAACGAACCTATACTGCTCCATTCTTGGCACATAATACGATGGAGCCAATGAACTTTTTTGCCAACGTCACGGCAGATAAAGCAGAGTTGGAAGGCCCTATTCAAACCCCTGAATTTGCTAGAAAATCTATTGCTAGTCTTTTGGGCTTACCAGAAGAGAAGATAGATATTATGATGACTCGGATGGGTGGTGGATTTGGTAGACGCTTGTACGGCAATTTCGTTTGTGAAGCGGCAGCTATTTCTAAAGCAGTTGGCGCACCGATCAAACTGGTATATACCAGAGAGGATGATATGACGCAAGGTACTTATCGACCTGATTATAAAGTGACTTATCGAGCAGCATTGGATAAGGATAATAATGTAATCGGTTTTCATGCAAGAGGAGCAGGTACAGGCGGAAGTCCATTATTTGCCAATCGTTTTCCTGCTGGAACGATTGATAACTTTTTAATAGAGGAGCATAAAAAAGAGTCTAATATTTCTACTGGTGCATGGAGAGCACCCAAGTCTAATTTCATTGCTTGTGCTGAACAATCTTTCTTAGATGAAGTAGCAGAAGCTATTGGAAAAGATCCAATTGATTTTAGATTAGAATTATTCGATAAAGCCATCCAGAATCCTGTTGGGGAAAAAAATGATTATGATGCAGAGCGATACGCAGGTGTGCTAAAATTAGTCAAAGAAAAAGCAAATTGGGGAACAAGCACGAACGGTGTACATCGTGGGGTCTCCGCTTATTATTGCCATAACTCTTATGTGGCGCAGGTGGTAGATGTAGTCATGGAAAATGATAAGCCTAAAGTGAAAAAAGTCTACTGCGCTGTAGATTGTGGTATTGTTATCAATCCACTCTCTGCTAAAAATCAAATTGAAGGAGGGATCATAGATGGCATTGGACATGCGATGTTCTCTGGACTAACTTTTAAAAATGGGGAGCCAGAGCAAAATAACTTCCATACCTACCGCTTAATTAGAATGCCAGAAGCACCAGAGATCGAAACGTTCTTTGTGGATAATGGTATTGATCCTACAGGCTTAGGGGAACCTTCTTTACCACCGATTGCTGCAGCAGTCGCTAATGCCATGTATAAGGCTACAGGTACTCGACTATATAGCCAGCCTTTTGTGGGTGGTCAGACGATGCTTGGCTAAGGGGTCTTTCTGTCGAAAGACCATAGAATATTGAACACAGAGGCACAGAGCGCACAGAGTATGATTGTATTCTGCGTGATCTGTGTCTCTGTGTTCATCATTAAAATTTTGTTCATAGAATATTGAACACAGAAGCACGGAGGCACAGAGTACA
>CAYOBX010000320.1:3363-7099 GCA_964402245.1 uncultured Saprospiraceae bacterium
AAATAATTATACTCTGTGCGCTCTGTGCCTCCGTGTTCATTATTAAAATTTTGTTCATAGAATATTGAACACAGAAGCACGGAGGCACAGAGTACAAAATAATTATACTCTGTGCGCTCTGTGCCTCCGTGTTCATTATTAAAATTTTGTTAGATACTCACAACAAACTCACCTTTCTCCCCTTCTCTCCCCACCGATTTCATTCACTTTTGCATCTATTATTTTAGTAAATTATTGGTTCTACACAATATTAAACGTAATTTTACGTTATTAATCGTATATGAACGTCAAATGACTTTTTTAAAAGTTGAATAATAACAAATACTATGCAACGACTAACAAAAGCAGAAGAAGAAATCATGCATTTAATCTGGGAACATGCGCCTTGTACCGTTGCCCAATTGCTTGATATTATTGTAAAAACAAAAGGTGGTAAGAAACCGCCACACAGCACCATCTCTACCTTGGTAAGAAGTATTGAAGAAAAAGGTTTTCTAAATCATAAAGCTTACGGAAGAACATACGAGTATTTTCCAATTGTAAAAAAGGAAGCGTATAGTAGAACGCATCTACAAGGTTTTTTAAAAAATTACTTCGATAATTCTCCATCTCAATTGGTGTCTTTTTTAGTGAAAGATCAAAATATATCCTTGGATGAATTACAGGAATTGATGAAGAAATTGGAAGAAGATCAGTAGATAGGTAATAAATTTTAATACTCAAAAACATAATCAAACTATGCTATTATTTTTATCAAAAATGACCGCCCTTTGGTTAGTATCTTGGCTACTATACCATTTCTTTTTATCCAAAGAAACCTTCCATCAATCAAATCGTTTTTACCTATTGCTGTCCCTTGGTTTAGGACTTATTTTACCATTAATAGAAGTAGCTTCTCCAATAGCCACACTCCCTACCTTTTTACTACCAGAACTAGTCATTATAGGAACTTCGATAGAACCACAGATCGTTATCAAAGCTACTCAAGAATCTACTAGTTGGTCATGGCAAACCTATCTTGGTTTTGTTTATTTACTAGGCGTACTTTGGTATAGTTGGCGTTTTATAAGAGAACTATATCATTTGTATCAATTAAAACAAAATAGTCCAATACAAAGACACGCTCCCTACACATGGGTCTCGAATGCTTCTGTAAAGAATCCCTTCTCTTTCTTTGGTCTATTATTTTGGGAAGAAGATCCTGCTACTCATCCCTATATTTTAAACCATGAATTAGCGCATATACAACAATGGCATAGTGTTGATAAGTTAATAGTACAGCTATTAGGAATACTATTCTGGTGGCATCCAATGATCTATCTTTTCCAAAAAGAACTTTGTCAGGTACACGAATATTTGGCGGATAGAGCAGCTATTGCAAAAGGGAATAAACAGCAGTATGGTCAACTACTTTTGGCATACGCTAGTACAAATCAAGTCCCACTCACGCTTACAAATACCTTCATAAATTCACCCATAAAAAACAGAATTGTTATGTTATTACAACCTATTTCTCCTTTAAAGAATTCTTGGAAATATCTTTTAGCTTTACCGCTATTGACTACCGTATTTTTTGCTTGTCAAACTGAAAATATCGAGGCTCAAATTAATCAAATACCTGACCAAGCAGCCATGGCCGAACAAGTGGATACAATCATTACATTTGATCCAGATACCTATGAAGAGACGGTCCGCATTGTAAAAAGAACACAAGGAAAGGAAGAAGTTTCTATTTTAAAAAATAGCATTAAAGATGTGACCATAAAAGTAAGCGATCAACAGGTAATAGGAGATGATTATTTGACAGACACCATCATAACTTTCGATCCAGAAACCTATAAAGAAACTGTTAGAACAGTCAAAACCCCATTTTATAAGGAAGTGGATCAAATGCCAACGTTTGGAGATTGTCCAAATTTATCTGGTGAGGAACTACAGAATTGTAGTCAAAATGCATTGCTAAGCTATATTTATAGCAATGTCAAATACCCCGAAAAAGCTGCTAAAGATGGAATTGAAGGAACTGTTTTGACCAAGTTTGTTGTAAGAGATAACGGATTTATAGAGGCTATACAAATTGAAAGAAGCGTGAGTTCAGAGATTGATACAGAAGTGTTGAGAGTACTTAAAAAAATGCAAAATACCCCGAAAATTTTATGGAAACCAGGTATTAAAAATGGAGAGAAGGTAAATGTACAATTTGTCTTACCTATTAAATTCAAACTAGAATAAGGTATTGAACACGGAGTCACGGAGCGCACAGAGCAAAATCATACTCTGTGCGCTCTGTGACTCCGTGTTCAATACAACCCTACATATGAATCGCCCGATTGTCTGTAGCTGCTAAAGCAGCTTCTTTAAAAGCTTCCGTGTAAGTAGGATGCGCATGACTAATTCTTGCCGCATCTTCTGCGGAAGCTTTAAACTCCATTAAGGCAACCGCCTCTGCAATCATATCTGCCGTACGTGCGCCAACCATATGTACCCCTAATATTTCGTCCGTCTCCTTATGTGCTAAGACTTTCACCATTCCTTCTATATCCATACTAGCTCTTGCTCTACCTAATGCTTTGAATGGAAACTTTCCAGCCTTATAAGGAATACCTGCTTCTTTTAATTGCCCTTCTGTCTTACCGACCCCTGCTACTTCTGGCCAAGTATAGACTACTCCAGGGATTAAGTTATAATCAATATGCGGCTTTTGTCCAGCCATATATTCTGCTACTAAGGTTCCTTCTTCCTCTGCTTTATGGGCTAGCATGGCACCTTTTATGACATCGCCAATAGCGAAGATACCTGGCACCTTTGTTTCCAAATGGTCATTGACAACAATTCTACCCTTTTCGTCTTTTTCAATCCCTACATTTTCTAAGCCTAGGTTATCTGTATAAGGTCGTCTACCGATAGCGATTAGACAATAGTCTGCTTTAAATTCTACCTCTTCTTCTGTTTTTCGACTCTTGGCTTTTACCGTTACTTGTTTACCATTCGATTGCACATCAGTTACCATATGTTGTAGATTGAATTTCATGCCTCCTTTTTTCAAAGAACGTTGTAATTCTTTTCCACAATCTTTGTCCATCCCTGCAATGATCTTATCAGCAAACTCTACCACTTCTATTTCTGTACCCAATCGAGAGAAAACAGAACCAAGCTCTAAACCAATCACCCCTCCGCCAATAACGACCATTTTCTTTGGTACTTTATCTATATTCAATGCTTCCGTAGAAGTAATAATTCTTTTTTTATCATAATTAAAGGCCGCAGGTGTTACAGGTTTTGAACCAGTTGCGATAATGATCTTTCCTGTTACGATAGTTTCTTTCGTACCATCTTCTTTAGCGACTTCTATAGTGGTAGGCGTTTTGATCGTCCCATGTCCATGATGTACAGTAATCTTATTCTTTTTCATCAAAAACTGAATCCCACCGACCGTTTGCGAAATGACCTCATCTTTTCGCTTAATCATTTGTGGCATATTGACTTTCACTTTTCCCACATCAATACCATGCGTTTCAAAGGTATGAGTTGCATTATGATAGTGTTCTGAAGAATCCAATAATGCTTTAGAGGGGATGCAGCCTACATTCAAGCAAGTACCACCCAAGGTAGCATATCGCTCAATAAGAGCTGTATTCATTCCTAACTGTGCACATCGTATGGCAGCAACGTATCCACCTGGGCCAGAACCAATTACTGTTACATCATATTTCATAATTCAAATTTTTATGCTTTT
>CAYOBX010000321.1:0-7086 GCA_964402245.1 uncultured Saprospiraceae bacterium
CACGGAATTCATTCCGTACATCCGTAGCACGGAATTCATTCCGTACATTCCACGGAATAAATTCTGTGTTACTGGCGCTGAATTTTCGCATTCAACAATAAACAAAAAAGTTATTATTATAAAAAATATAAACTTTTTGAGTTTATTTTCAGTCATTTTTCTTGTTCTTACGTAGAACAAAGTGTAACTTTACTTTGAATTCAACACCAACAAACCCACACCCTATATGCCCAAAAAAGCGATCCCAACGCGCGATATTATCTCTCGTTCTACTTCCGAGCATTCCAATTCGGAGGGGACTTACTACGCTTTATTGATAGGCATATCTACTTATAAATATCAACAAGATTTAGAACATCCTGTACAAGATGCACAGCTCTTACAACAGTTACTATTCAAGCATTATTCCTTTCCTAAAGAACAAGTTTTTTTATTAGAAAATCCAACTCGTACAGACATTATAGAGGCATTAGATGCTTTGGAGGAAAAGCTGCAAGCTAAGGATAGCTTACTAGTTTTTTATGCAGGACATGGGCATTGGGAAGAAGATCGTAACAGAGGCTATTGGCTGCCCGCCGATGCGAAGCGACGAGGGCGAGCTGCTTGGATTTCTAATGCTACTTTGCAAGACTATCTAAGGGGGTTTGATTGTTTGCATACTTTAATTATTTCGGATTCTTGTTTTAGTGGGGCGATCCTATTAAATAGAAGTGATATAGCGCAAGCAGATGGTGATATTAAAGAACTCTACAGCTCAAAGAGTCGACAAGCTTTGACTAGTGGTGTTAAAGAAGAGGTACCTGATCGGTCTGTTTTTTTTAAATATCTAAGTTTTGCTTTAAAGAAAAATAGGCGAGATTTTTTTACCGCTACAGACTTATTTTCTAAAATTAGAAAGCGAATTATTGCAGAAAGTCCAGTACATCAAAAACCTCAGTTTGGAGCCATATTAGAAACGGAAGATGAGGGAGGAGATTTTATTTTTATTAGAAAAGGAAAGTCCTCCCATAATTTATCTAAAGAGAATCCTGCTTTTCAAAAATTATTAGAAAATCCTATTATTCAGGAACGTTTACTTAATCTTCGTCAGCACTTAGACACAGCGATTCCTACTAAAAAAGACACCCCTAATTTATTGGTTGCCTCTTGGAATATTCGTAAGCTAGGAGGGCATGACTATGGAGGGCGAATGCCAGAAGCTATTGGCTATATTGCAGAAATAATTTCTCGTTTTCATATTGTCGCCATCCAAGAAATCTATGGTGATCTTCAGGTCTTGGAAGATATTAAAGAGTATTTAGGCAAGCATTGGGACTATACTTTTAGTGATACTTCTGTAGGGGATGGCTATCGGCTTGGATATTTTTTCGATAAAAGAAAAGTACGTCAAAGCGGCCCAACAAATGATTTAATCTTGCCGCATAAACGAACTAGAGATGCAAAGGGTCGATTTAGGTATGAGCCTGTTATGCAGTTGCTCCGACCTCCCTTCAATTGTGGTTTTCAAATAGCAGATACTAGGGTCTTATTGTGTAATGTGCACTTAGTGTTTAGTGGCCAGCAAAAAGGGCAGCGTTTGCGAGATTTAGATAATATTTTAAGTTATTGGGAACAGCGATTAGCTCAAAAAAATAATTGGTCAAAAAATATTATACTGTTAGGTAATTTTCAAAGTGCCGCCCTATCTGCCAAAGAATTGCATCTAGTGAAGGATAGAAATTTTGTGATCCCTACTATGCTACAATTACCGTCTAATATCAAACAAAATAGATTTTATACTCAGATGGCATTAGATAAAGACATTACTGATTTAGTCCCTAAACAAGCTGGGGTATTTAATTTTTTTGATGCTGTGTATCGACTAAAAGATAAAAAAGCATATTTGCCTTTTTATCAGTCTTTTCAAGAGCAAGCTGCCCATTTAAAAACAACTAAAAGTAAAGCAATTTTTTATCGACAATTTTGGCGAATGGCGCAGATGTCGGATAATTTGCCTTTGTGGGTGGAATTGGAAATTAATTAATATTTTACCGTACATTTTTTATATACCACACACTTGGCATCGCATCCGCAAGCGGTTCGGAATTGACTTTCCTCATGCTACATGACGGAAAATGGTTTTCGGAGGCAGAAAATGATCTTTTTGCTAAGCAGGTTGACCGAGAATGGTTAAGTGTGGCTTGTTACGGGGTCATTTCAAAAGCCTTCGTAACTTAAATAATTAGTAAACAAGCAACTAAATTACGGGGCGCTACAAAGCGACCCCGTAATAAGCATTAAACAAAAATGAGAAAGCTAATACTACTAAATCTATTTTTTTGCAATTGTTTCCTGTCCTGCACAGATACTACTATTTCTTATAATACAAGTAAGGAAGCAACGGAAACAGAAACCGATCATCAAGATAATTTCCAACCGTTAGTCCTATCAAAAGAAATGTTACACGACAAAGTCTTGGGGCTACTGGTAGGCTCTGCGATTGGGGATGCAATGGGCGCACCTACAGAAATGTGGCAGCGTGAAAATATTCAAATAGAATATGGGTTTGTACATCAATTGGAGGATATGGTAAGAGCCCCTTCCCCTGAAGGAACTTGGTATATGAACTTACCCGCAGGCGGTACAACGGATGATACGCGTTGGAAGAAATTATTGACCGATTTTATTATTGGAACGGGTAGTGATTTTTATCAGCCCAATCATAATACTTCGATTCAATTTGCTGAATTTCTAGTAGCCGCTTATAATAATAAAAGGAGTGCTTTACAGGCAGTAGATGACTTTTCTCCTACGCCTTATGAGAATGCATTAATGGAGATGTCTTGGCTACAAGAATGGGCAGTAGTCGCCAAGCCTTATAGCGAACAAGATATAGAAGGATATGCCTCTGCCCTTACTCATTTTTATGGTGGAGAAATGACTTGTGCAGGGATGTTATATGCGCCAATGATTGGCTTGGTGCATCCGAATAACGTAGTAGATGCTTATGAATCTGCCTATCGCTTAGGTATTTTTGATTTAGGATATGCCAGAGATATTACAGGTATTACAGCAGCCATGATCGCCGCAGCGATGGCGCCTGATGCTACTCCAAATAGTATTTTAAAGGTAGTACAAAGTGTAGACCCCAATGAGTTTTTTAAAAGTCGCTTAGTCGGCCGTTCTTCTTATCGCTTTTATAAAGATGCTTTGTATAGTGTAACTGCCGCCAACAAAATGACAAAAGAAGATATTGAGGTCGATAAAATAGAGCTACCTTTTGAAGGACAAGACACCCTCTATTTTGCCCAATTGCAACAATTATTTGATGATCTAGATGCTAAAAATGAAGACATGGCATTCCATCCTGGAGAAGTTCATCAAATCAATCTAACTGCCTTATTATTTACTGATTTTGATTTTCAAAAATCTATGGAGTTTGTAGTCAATTATGGTCGAGATAATGATACAGTAGCAGCTATTACTGGAGCTATTCTAGGGGCATTTCATGGGTATTCCAAGTTACCAAAGGAATCTGTAGAAAAAGTGTTAGCCGTCAACAAAGAGCAATTGGGTATTGATTTGGAAGCAATGGCGGATCAGTTGGTTGATTTTTTGATAGCGGAAGGACGAGTAAGTATTGAAGAAAATATATCATCCAATATTGAATAATCAAGGCGGACGAAAAGTCGTTTTTATAAAATGCAACCGACTGATAAAAATTGCAAGCCAAAGATCGTCAGGCAATAGTTCTTCATCTTGAGACTCGGCAACAAGTATGTTTACTATATTTCTTTGTCAAATAATTATTTTTTAGCCTAACAACTATGGTTACAAACTTCAACCAGCGCTCCAATCAAAAATTAAATAGGCTTATTAAAACTAAAATAATTACTAAACGTTAATTTGCATACAGATGTTTGTTCTTAATGATGAATGCAAAATGATGAATGATGAATACTTGACGTGGCGTAAATTCATCCTAGTCAACGTCTTTATTTTTTTCTGAACCACAAAAGAGCACAAAAGAGCACAAAAGTCTAGCGCATTTTTCTTTTGTGTCCTTTTGTGACTTTTGTGGTTCATAATATTTAGGTTTTAAAAAAAAATAAAAAAACTTGGTAAGAAATCGCTTGGTACAATTATTATTAACCCCTTTCTCTTTGCTATATGGTTTAGGGGTTAGTATTATTAATATTAGTTATCGATATGGCTTATTGAAAGGAGTAGAGTTTAATATGCCAGTGATTTCTGTTGGAAACTTGACGATAGGCGGGGCAGGAAAAACCCCGCATATAGAATACCTTATTCGCCTACTAAAGGATTATATCAATGTGTCTACTTTGAGTAGGGGCTATGGCAGAAGTACAAAAGGTTTTTTACAAGTACATGAAAATAATACCGCAGAGGAAGTTGGAGATGAGCCACTACAATTCAAACGAAAATTCCCAGATATTAGCGTTGGTGTTAGTGAGAATAGAACCTTTGCGATTCCTAAGTTATTAATGGATCAACCTGATTTGCAATTAATTCTGCTGGATGATGCTTTCCAACATCGTAGTGTCAAACCTGGATTAAATATTTTACTGACAGAATATAATCAACCCTTTTCTAAAGATTTTCTACTACCCGCAGGTAGATTGCGGGAATGGCGATCCGCCTATCAACGGGCAGATATGGTCGTCGTCTCTAAGTGCCCTTATAAATGGTCGCCATCTATCCGACAAGAGATGATAGACAGCATACAACCCCTACCCTATCAGTCCATCTATTTTTCTTATTATGAATATGAGGACCCTTATTATATTTTTAATAAAAATTATGGGGCCCCTATCCAAGAGCATTGGACAGTATTATTGGTCAGTGCGATTGCTCGTACAGAATACTTAGTGGATTATCTGCAAGAACAAGTAGAACATGTAAAATTGTTGGAATATGAGGATCATCACTATTTTTCTAAGTATGATGTTTCGCATATCAAAAAAGTATTTGACTTAATTGATTCCCCTAATAAGATTATTTTGACCACAGAAAAGGATGCGATGCGTTTGGAATTGCATCAGCCATATTTGACGGAGCACCAATTACCTATTTTCGTTTTACCTGCTAGAGTTGCTTTTCATGAAGAGGACGGGGAGCAGTTTGACGCTACTATTAAGGAGTATTTATTAGGATTTAAGTCGTAAGCCTTGCTTGCTTCGCAAGCTCGGCAGAATAATTCTTGATTTTATTCTACCAACTCCTTAGCCGCCTTCATAGGAATACTAATACACTTTTTTTCCATATAAGTCATCATTTCTTCAATCAATGCACGAGACTTATCATCTAGCTGATCTAAATCTTTTTTAAAGACTTCATTCATAGCTCTTTCCTTGATTTCTTTTACCTGTTCGGGGACATGGCGCATGGCTTTTTCTAATTGTCGCCACTGAAAAGCTTCTTCAAAAGCTTTAAATTGATCCTTGAGTAGTATTTTAGCGATTCCTATTTCTCGTTTGCGAAGGGATAGATTCAAATCCGCTAGTTCTTTTAAAATTTCTATATCAATATGGTGGGTGGGAAATTGGCTGATGACTTCTTTGGCGATATTATTTGGAATAGATAAATCCACCAATACTTTTTTGCTATGCTCCCCATTTAAAAGGGATTTATATAAACTTGGATTTATAATAGCTTCTGTAGCCCCCGTGCAACAAATCAAACAATCAAAACCTTCTTTATAAGTTCGTAAGTCTTTCAAACTATAACCTCTTCCTTTGACACTTATTGCTAAACGTTGTGCGTTTTCTATACTTCTATTAAAAACCGTAATATGTCGATATCCTTGTTTGGTTAAAAATTTAGATACTAAGGTATTGGTTTGCCCTGCGCCCACTAATAAAATACGAGCAGTAGTTGGTAAATTTGTTTCTTTTAACTTTAACATCGCCAAAGAAACAACAGATACTGGCTTTTCGCCAATTCTAGTTTTGGCATATACTTCTTTTGTGGCTTGAACCAAATATTTCATTAATAATCGAATGTGATCTCCTGTTAGCTTCCAATCCTTACATTGGGCATAGGATTCTCTAACTTGCCGCATGATTTCTCGTTCTCCTACTACCAAAGAGTCAATAGAAGAGGCCACTTCATAGAAATGAACTATGGCTTCTTTGCCTTCATAAGCATCCACCGACTTGGCTATATAATCACTGGAAAGGTGAGGATCAATCGTTCTAAAAAAGTGGTCTATAAAATTGATGTCTAAGTCGACATCCGTATTAAATAAATAGATAACTCGATTACAAGTGGCTGTATATAATAGTTCTGATAGATTTAATCGTTCTTTTAAGGCCCTCAGGTTATCCCCAAGTTCTGATTCATCAGCATGAGGTATTATAAAATCACTGATCTGATCCAATTGGACATTCCGATGGGTTACCGTTAAAATTTTGTAGCCGTCTAACATACGTTTCTGTTGTCCAAAATCGGAATAGGTAGAGACCTAGCATGCTAGGTCTGTAAATAAAATTGGTGGACCTAGTGTGCTAGGTCTGTAAAAAAGGTAGACCTAGCATGCTAGGTCTACCTAACAAAAATACTTTGGAACTCAGGAAATTTTGTCATTTTACTGTAACAAGGTTAAATAAAATAAAATGTATTATTTTTAAACTGCCGTTTTCAGAACAAAAAACTAATAATTTATAGAAGTATGAGTGATAAAAAAAATTACCACCAACAAGTATTCGATGTAACACGGCTAATCCCTGCTGGTAGGGTCAGTACTTATGGAGCTATTGCAGATTATTTGGCATTGGGTTCTGCTAGAATGGTCGGCTGGGCATTGAATAAATGCAATTGGACTAGTGATGATGCCATACCGGCCCATCGAGTAGTCAATAGTAAAGGAGAACTAAGTGGACGTGGGCATTTCCCTAACCCCACTATGATGCAAGAGTTACTTGAGGGCGAAGGAGTCGTCGTAAAGGGGCATAAAGTACAAGATTTTAAGACGGTTTTATGGATACCTGCAAAGGAGCTATAGTCTTTTAAAAAAATTTATTAGAAATTCCTTAGTAACGACGAAAGAATAAATCCGTCATTTGGGCGAGCTTATTTTGGTCTCAG
>CAYOBX010000322.1:0-7076 GCA_964402245.1 uncultured Saprospiraceae bacterium
TATCCAAACTTATAGTTATCTCCTCTGTCTGACACAAAGGGGTGAAAGAGTGTCCAGTACCTATTATTCTGATTTTCTTTCGATCATTGGCGGCTCTTAGTACTATTTTTTGAATTTCTTCCTCTGTTGAAGGGTAAACAATTTCAGAAGGATTCCAAGTAATATTTCCAGCCCAATTTTTCATGATTTTAAGTTTGTCTAAAGATAGGATTAAAACCATACATTTTTTAGAACAGAGAGCAGAGAAGCGAGAATAGAGACACCATCCGTTTAAAAAGCTACGATAATTCATTGTTTGTAAACGAAATCTATCTCTATTCTCTGTTATCGCTTCTCTATTCTACAAGTTGTAGGGTTTTAAAAGATAGGACTAGTTTTTTCAGAAACAAACAAATTTTTATAGAGACTTTCCATTTACCATCAACCGTATTTTTATCTATTCTTAAGATTAGTTTAGTCATTTTTTGTAAAGAAGTAGAAGAAGCGTAGATTTGGCGATTACGAAATCACTTTTTCACACCGTGCAAAGTATAGTCGATGTTTTAACATAATTTGACCTCTCTGAGGTCCTGGATAGCAGAGCTCAGAGAGGTCCAACTATGTTAAAATAAAACTGAACTACTTTACGACCTCAGTGAGATCACAGTGTACTCTGTCCCTGCTGAACAGTTACGAATATAGTATTTAGAAATATGAGTTACCAAAAATACCAAGCAAATTGGAACACCCAATACCCTGCCATTATAGACTTGGAAAAGCGAGCTAAAAAACGTATTCCAAAAGTGGCTTGGGAATATCTGTCCGCAGGAACAGGGGAAGAAGACTTATTAGATAGAAATAGAAAAGCTTTTCAAAAAATAACTTTTTTACCACGATTTTGCAAAGGAATATTGGAAGCCGATGTGCAAACTACTTTGTTTGGAAAAAATTATGCAGCACCTATAGGTGTTGCACCAGTTGGCCTTACAGGGCTAATGTGGCCTGGAGTAGAACATTATTTATCGTCGATGGCCAATCGCAATAAAATTCCATACACCCTAAGTACCGTAGCTACTGAAACACCAGAAACGGTAGGCCCTCTAGCTGGGGATATGGGATGGTTTCAGTTGTATCCACCTAAAGAAAAAGAAATTAGAAATTCTCTTTTAAAAAGAGCAAAAGATGCTGGATTTCATACTTTATTGGTGACGGCTGATGTTCCTATGGCAAGTAGGAGGGAGCGTACCAAACGGGCAGGTTTATCCATGCCGCCCAAGATAACTCCTAGAATGATTTGGGAAGGCATGACGCATCCAGCTTGGAGTTTTTATACTTTAAAAAGAGGATTGCCAAACTTGCGTACTGTTGCTCAATATACAGGAAATAGCGATATGAAATTTACAAGTGGTTTCGTTGGCAATCGCCTAGGTGGTACTTTGGATTGGAAGTACTGTGAGGAATTAAAAGCTGCATGGGATGGTCCTGTGGTCTTGAAAGGCGTGCTACATCCAGAAGATGCCAAGAAAGCAATTGAAATTGGATTAGATGGAGTAGGGGTGTCCAATCACGGTGCCAGACAATTTAATGGAGCAACGGCTGCTATAGACGCTTTACCTGCTATCGTCAAAGCAGTAAATGGGCGGGTACCTATTATTTTTGATAGTGGTGTTCGGACGGGTTTGGATATTATGAGGGCTTTATATTTGGGAGCTGATTTTGTATTACTAGGGCGAGCTTTTATTTATGGTATAGCTGCTTTAGGGAAATATGGAGGAGATCATGCTGCGGCTATTCTTATTGATGATTTAAAAAATAATATGACACAACTAGGAGTCAGAACAATTTCTGAACTACAAAGCCTCCCTACTGGATAGTGATTTCTAAGCTCGACTTTAGCCATTAGCTTTTAGCAATTAGCCTCAAAATAGATGCTGACGTTACTTACTGCTTTATTTCTTTACAGACCTTGGAAAATAACAAGTGTAAATTAATAATGGACTAGTTACGTTCCTATTAGAAGCTAATGGCTAAAAGCTGATAGCTAATGGCTAAAGTCAAACTAAGTACTATGACAAAAAGAAATTAACATCTACTGTTTTGTAAATAGCTGACTGTCAGGAGCTCTTCAATCCTTCAGTCCTTGTACTTACTCATTTTGTATTTACCAAAATTGCACCTAATGAATAGAAAAGACTTTTTAAAAACAAGTATATATCTTGGCGCAGGCTTATCTTTTATTGGTTGTTTAAGCGATAAAACCCAAATAGGTGTAGCTGAAGACAATTGGAAAGATGGAGACGTAGCACATATCCTCCCTACGGTAAATCATAATCGACTATTGGTATCTACTTCTTTTAAAAGAGTAGTAAAACAGCCTACGCTCAAAGTAGGTAGTACAATGATTCAGGGTCAAATGCGAGATACTAAAGGCTACTTTTGGATATTTGATTGTCCTAATGTAGAATCAAATACCGCTTATCAATTACAATTGTTTGAAAATCAATTGGCACTCTGTGACGCTTGGGAACTCAAAACCTTTCCTGCTCCTAATGCGGATGTACCCCAAATGAGATTGATGGTGTATACTTGTGCGGGAGGACATCCTGAAGGAACCAAGTTATATCCTTTACCAGAGGAAGAAAAAGAACCGGTTACAAGTTATGCAGAACGACGCGTAAAATTATTGAATAGAGGTTTAAGTTTTAAACCAGATGCCTTGATTATTATTGGGGATACGGTTTATTGGGATTTGTCTGGAAATGGAAAAGGCAGACCCGGTGTAATGGATCAACCAGAAGCATGGTCGATTGCTCCTAGATTTGATAAATCTAAAGCGGTTCTAGGAACGGAAAATGAAGAAATATTAAAGCAAGCTGTTAACCCTCAAGTCATAGATTTATATGGTACTGCATGTCGGTCAACTCCAGTTTTCTTTTTTAATGACGACCATGATTATTTTGAAAATGATGAAGCAAATGATCAACTCATTACCTTTCCTCCAAAACCTTTTCAATTAGAATTGGCAAGAACAGTACAACGTATGTATACCCCTGAATTTTTACCTGACGAAAATCGACCTTTAAATTTACCAGGCTCAGCAGCAGCGGATAGAGTAGAAGGAGCTTCAGAAGCTTTCGGTACGTTGAGATATGGGAAGCTTGCAGAATTTTTGATGTATGATTGTCGTCGTTTTATGACTTTAGAAGGAGACAAGGCGCAATTTATACCAACTGATACTGAAAATTGGTTACATAGCAGAACCGCCTCCCAAGATGTTAAGCATACTTTTAATGTTCCATCTACACCATTCGGTTGGTCTGCAGGAAAATGGGGAGAATGGTATCCCGATCTTTTAGGAAAAGATGGACAATTAGATGCAGAAATAGGAAAACCTTATTGGCAAAAAGGATGGCAGTTGCAGCATGATCGAATCCTGCAAAGTATGTACCAAACCAAACACAAAAAGCCAATAATGATTAGTGGAGATTTACACACTTTTGCATCAGGGAGAATTCATCGAAATGGAGCTTTGGATATGAGTGATAACCCTATTAATTGCTTTCTCTCAGGTCCATTAGGATGTAACGTTTTTCCATCCACATTTAGAAAAATAAAAGCCTCTACGCCAAAGGCAATTGGTATAGAAGAGGATTTTGAAAACATAGAAGAAAATGGATTTTCTATAGTCGATATTGATAGTCGAAATGTGTCTGTGAAGATGTTTAAGTTTCTTTGGAGTCGAGATGATTTAAAAACAATTGATGGGTTGAAATCATTTAAAACGCTAGCAACTTAGAGCTTGTTTAAATCAGGGCGAACGAAAAGTCATTTTTATAATATATAACTCATTGATCTGAAAACGAACAACGTTCCTTTAAGGAACGTCGTTCGTATACGGCTTTCTTTTATCAGGAGATTACACATTACGATTATGACTTTTCATTCGCCCTAATTTTAAACAAGCTATTAAGTGCTACTTTGATATAGAATTAGAATAGTGAACAGGAATCAATTTTTGAAACACCTTCCCTAAAAAAACAATACCAAAACAAATCACTAAAACAATAATGGAAGCATCAAAACCAAATAAATAAACACTAGATATTTTTTTGTAATAGAATCCAAGTAACAAGCATTCCCCTACGATAATTGACAATATTCCAAAAAGAGGTTGTACACCACCCCCTCGCAAAACCGCTAAAGAAACTGGAAATAAAATAGCTAAACCGCCAAAGGCTAAACGCCCCATATCATCAATGGTATCAAAAGGCTGGGCTGCTATAGCTAGACCTACGAATGCAAAAATCACTACCCAAATCCGTCCTATATATACCTGCTGTTGTAAATCTAATTTTTTTCGAAATGGTAATATAAAGTCCCTAGTCATAATCGTACTCAAAGCCAATAATTGAGAATCGAGAGTAGACATAAATGCGGCTAATGCCCCTGTCATGACCAAGCCAGAAAACCATTCTGGACTGTGCATTGCTAACATTTTAGGTAAAATCTGATCCGTCTCTTGTCCCATTAAATCTGGAAAACTTAAATGACCTAATACCCCAATTATAACAGGTAAAATCGAAATAAATAAAGGAATCAATCCATATAATAAAGCCGACTTTTTTAAAGTAGCTAAATCTTTAGCGATATAAAAACGCATAAAAATTTGAGGAAACATAGGAATACAAAATATCCAAAAGATCAAAAGGCTAAACCATTTTTTAGGGAGGAAAGTATTCCCTACCCCTTCTCTAGAAAAGAGTTCAGGTTGCAATGCGTAAACTTTTTCATTAGCAGCAGCTAATCCTCCCAAGCTATTACTAATTACAATAACCGCGACTACCATCAAAAAAATCATTAATAAACCTTGCTTTAAATCCGTTTTGGCGACACTCTTCATCCCACCAATCCATACATAAGCAATGGTAAATAGAGTCAGAAAAATAGTTCCCCACATATAAGGAATAGCTCCATCAGTTATATTTTCTAAAATATACCCTGCCCCAATAATTTGCAAAGCCAGATAAGGAAAGGTAAAAAGTAGCATAACGCCTGCAAACATACAGCGTAAGCCCTTACTCCCAGTTTGATGATAGATTAATTCTGCTGGAGTAATAAAGCCATGTGCTTTACCTAATGTCCAGATTTTAGTACCTAAAATAAAAAAGGAGATGCAAGCAAATGAAGTTCCCAAGGACATCATGACATAATGCGCATAGCCTACTCGATAACCTGCTCCTGCAAATCCAAGAAAATAAAAAGCACTGAAATTGGTGGCCAATATCGTAAAAAACAAAGTCAATGTTCCAAAGTCTCTATTAGCTAAAAAATACCCTTCAGGGTTCTTTGCATTTTCTGCCGACCCACGGAGACTCCCTAAAAACACGATGGCAATATAAACTAAAAGGATGGCGTAAATCATCGGTTAATGATGTTTTTTAGTAAACCAATATAAGGACCCAATAAATAGAATATGAACCAAGGCAAACCAAAATATCCAATCGGGTAAACCTAAAATATTTGGTCTTCCACTCCAACTTATGAAAAAATAATCTTGTGAAAGTAGAAAGATTAATAAGAGTACTAGACTCCAAAGTAGGGTTTGTTTTTTTTTCATGAATTTGAGATCATTTAAGTATAAATAAAATTCAATAATTAATTTTACTCATTTATTGTTTTCTTTAATACAAAATATTCAATTTTTAAATCTACAAATATTCATTCATTTTTATACAACTTCTTGATATAAATATTAAGGATAATTTTATCTTCATCTTATGAAAAATCGTAGACAGTTCCTTCAATTAGTAAGCACGGGAATAGCAGGAGGATTAAGCCTTCCTACTATTACCAACCAGCATCATCCGATTTCTTTAAAAGATTTAGAAGCAGATAATTCAGAGGCGTTTTGGGAATTGGTTAAAGCTCAATTTCAGTTTACATCTCAATTACGCTATTTCAATAATGCCTCATTAGGAGGGACTCCTTTAACCGTGCAGCATGCTACCAAAACCTTTCGAGAGACTTTAGATGGTTTTCCTTCAAAATATATGTGGGGAGGATGGAAAGAACAGATAGAAGAGACTCGACAAGCAGTCGCTGATTTATTCGCTGTATCTTCAGAAGAGATTGCATTGATTCACAATACGACGGAAGGGATGAATCTCATTGCTCGAAGTTTTGATTTACAAGCAGGAGATGAAATAATCGTTGCAGATCATGAGCATACCAGTGGCCGCATCCCATGGGAAGTATGGCAAGAAACAAAGGGTATAAAAATAGTTCGGCCAGTATTGCCCTTAATGCCTGAGACTGTGGAAGACATAGTAAAGGTATATCGCCAAGTTATTACCCCCAAAACCAAAATTATATCCATGTGCCATATCGTCAATACCAATGGAATGATATTGCCTGTTAAGGAAGTATCGGCAATGGCGCAGCAACAAGGCATTAAGGTGGCGGTTGATGGTGCTCAATCGGCAGGAATGTTTGGGATTGATCTGCAAGACTTAGGTTGTGACTATTATACAGCGAGTGCTCATAAGTGGTTATTTGCCCCAAAAGGAATAGGTATCTTATATGCAAAACCCGAAAACCAATCTCTATTAAAACCTTTAATCGTATGTAGAGGACATACCGATACCAGCATTCGTCGATTAGAAAATTATAATACTCGAAATTTACCAGAATTATTGGGACTAGGGGCCGCTATTGATTTTTATAGTCAAATTGGACGGAAAAAAATTCATCAGCGTACCTTTGAACTCAAAGATTACTTTCGTTCCAAACTAGCTAACAATCCACTTTTTAAATTAAAGACTCCAGTCGCTGATGAACTATCGGGAGCGATTCAGGTAGTAGAGGTAATAGGCAAAGAAGTAAGGACCATCAAAGAAGAACTATTTGAAAAGTATCAAATTGATTGTCGTCCGATGACCACTTTTGGTCTAAATGCTCTTCGGATTTCTTTAGCGATTTATATTACCAAATCTGATATTGATTACTTGGTGAGTGCTATGGAAGAATTGGTTGATTGAACGTAGCTCAGGCTGCCAGCTAGATCTACGTATTACCATAATTCTTCTGCGATTTCAATT
>CAYOBX010000323.1:0-7075 GCA_964402245.1 uncultured Saprospiraceae bacterium
TTCTTAAGCTAAGGCTACTATAACTTATTGATTTTCAAATAAATATTTTTTGTTTTTTGAATTTTTTTTCAGCGAAAACCAACTAAGTAATTTAAAATTAAATATTGTTCTTTTTGCATCGGCAAAAAAGAAAGAACATCTAATTATTTTGTTTACAAACTAACATTACACTGTGTGAAAAATTATTTAATATTTCAGCATATTACAATAGAAAAATTTATATGTCACAAAAGCACGAAGAAGTAAAAGAGTATTACGGAAAAGCATTAGAAACATCAGAGGATTTAAAGACCAATGCTTGCTGTACGATGGAAAAACCACCGCAGTATATTATTGATGCACTAAGCAATATACATGAGGAGGTGCAAAGTAAATACTATGGTTGTGGTCTGGCAATACCTGCTAAATTGGAAGGATTACGCATATTAGATTTAGGTTCAGGTAGCGGACGAGACTGTTATATTCTCTCTCAATTGGTCGGGCAAAAAGGCGAAGTAGTGGGGGTAGATATGACAGACGAGCAACTCAATGTGGCTAATAAGTATATTGATTACCATACAGATAAATTTGGTTTTACTTATGCTAATGTAAAATTTTTAAAAGGCAATATTGAATCCTTAGAAAAATTAGATTTAGCACCAAATAGCTTTGACTTAATCATTTCTAACTGCGTTATTAATTTAGCCACTGATAAAGAAAAAGTTTTAAGAGATGCTTATAATTTACTTAAGCCAGGTGGAGAAATGTATTTCAGTGATGTCTATAGCGATCGCCGAATCAGCAAGGAACTACAAGCGGATTCGGTACTTTGGGGCGAATGCTTAAGTGGTGCGTTGTACTGGAATGATTTTTTAAGAACGGCTAGAAAAGTTGGCTTTACAGACCCTAGAAGTGTCAAGAATAATCCGATTACTATTGAGAATGAAGAGGTACAAGAAAAATGTGGCAGTATCCAGTTTTTCTCTGTGACGTATCGTTTGTTTAAAATTGATGGTTTGGAGGATGAATGTGAGGATTATGGGCAAGCAATTACTTATAAAGGGACTATTCCGAATAATGCTAATAGCTTTGATTTAGACGATCACCATCATTTTGCTAAGGGAAAGGTGATGACTGTTTGTGGCAACACTTACAAAATGTTATATGATACTCGCTTCCAAGAGCACTTTGATTTTTATGGTACTTGGGATACGCATTATGGAGTGTTTGAGGGTTGTGGAGGGGCGATGCCTTTTAGTACGGAGGAAGGTGGTGAGGCTGGGAGTTGTTGTTGATCTGTTTAGACATAATTCAACACGGAACTACTTCGTAGTCACACGGATAACGCGGATTTTTGTAGATCGTGGGGGATGTTGATATATTTGAACGCAGAGGTGCAGAGTTATACAAGTTCTCCGCACCTCTGCATTTCCGCGTTCAATACAACACATAGTATGTAATTATAAGAGCGAACATAACGCTCACGACCTACAAAATCCGCGTTATCCGTGAAGGTACGAAGTACCTCCGCGTTGAATTATGCCTCTTAAGTTGTCGCATTTTTAGAAAAACGCAAACAAAAGCAATGATAAAATATCTATCCACGATCCTAATGATTGGTATTGTCTTAACAGGCCTAACAGCCCAGCCAATTGACACGGAGCATATCACCTATGCAGATGCAGTAGCTTCCCTACCCCAACTAAAAGAACTCTTAGCCATTCCCAATGATGCCAACTATAAGGAAGACATTGAATTAAATGTGGCATGGTGTGCCCTTCAATTAGCAGATTTTGATTTTTCCAGCCAGCGTTTAGAAACGACTACCGTTCCCTTGTTATTAGCTACGCAAAAGAAGCAGCTTAAAAATAAACCCACTGTTTTATTTTATTTTCATATTGATGGACAGCCAGTTGATCCTAGTTTTTGGTTTCAGGAAAATCCATATCAAGCCGTTTTAAAAGAAGAAATTGAAGGAGAAGGCTGGACACAAATTGATTGGAATAAGTTGACAGAAGAACAACTCAATCCAGATTGGCGAATCTTTGCTCGTTCTTCTTCTGATGACAAATCTCCTTTTGTCATGTTTTTGACGGCCATGAAAACATTAAGGGATCAACAAAAAGAATTGCCCTATAATTTAAAAATCATTTTAGATTTTGAAGAAGAAAAGGGATCTCCAAATTTAGCGCAGGCGGTGATAGATAATAAAGCTGTTTTAGCTGCTGATATGTTACTAATATTTGATGGCCCTAAGCATCTTAATAATCAGCCTACCATTGCTTTTGGAGCTAGAGGTATTACCACCATGAGTCTTAAAGTTTTTGGCCCAACCTTTCCACTACATAGTGGACACTATGGTAACTACGCCCCTAATCCGGCTTTGCGCTTATCCCAGTTGCTATCTAGCATGAAGGATGATCGAGGACGGGTGACGATTCCAGGTTATTATGATGGTATTGAATTAAGTGAAAAAACTAAAAAAATATTAGCTAGCGTCCCTGACAAAGAAAAAGAATTGCAAGCAAAACTAGGGGTTGGAGAAATGGATTTGGTCGGTAATAACTATCAAGAAAGCATCCAATTTCCATCGCTTAATATTAGGGGTTTATCTTCTGCTTGGGTCGGCAAGGAAGCACGAACAATTGTACCTGCCACGGCTACGGCTGAATTAGATTTGCGACTAGTCGTAGAATCAGATGGAGATCGGCTAAAGCAATTAGTAACCCAACATATAAAAGATCAAGGGTATTATATTACTGACAAAAAACCTACTTCTAGAGAACGATTTCAATATCCCAAAATTTGTCAGATTGGATCTAGAGGCGTAACGAAAGCTTTTCGGACGGACTTTGATTCTGATTTAGGTAAGTGGGTTTTTAAAACTATTAAAACAGCCTATGGCACTGATCCTATCCGTCTACGTACAATGGGTGGCACTTTGCCTACTTCTCCATTTATTAATACCTTGAATGTTCCTGCGGTAATCGTTCCATTAGTCAATAGTGATAACAATCAGCATAGTCCTAATGAAAATTTAAGACTGGGGAATTACTTTGATGGGGTGAAGACTATTTATGGCTTGTTGAGTACGTCGATGTAGGAGGCACGGAGTGACTCTTTTTTGAACACGGAGGCACGGAGCACACAGAGTTTTATACGTATTATTTCTCTGTAGCTCTTATCACGGGGTCGCTTTCCGCGCGCCCGTGATTTAAACTTTTTGAATTTTATTTTAAAGTAAACATTTCTCCGTGGCTCCGTGACTCTGTGTTCAAACTTTCCTCCCACTCTCTTTAAGTTAACAGATTTCCCTCCTCGTCCCACTCTGCAATTACGAGCCGCTTGCTCTGATCTACACACTTCGCAATCCATTCTGGATCATACTCTACTTCATGCTTGGCTAATACTTCGGCAGGTACCCCGTCCCATGTATTCGCATAATTTCCATTATATCCCAAATCATCTAAACCCATTCTAGTGGTATAGTAGCCGGTCATAGTCAGGTTACGCATTCGATCAAAGAAGGTAATACCATACGCCATTGCTGGCTTCTCATTATTTGGATCAGGATAGGCAATATCGTCAATGATCGCAATTTGTTCTTCATTAGAACAAGCCTTAAAAGCTTTATTATATCGGTTACTTGCTTCCCCATTTAGCCACATCAATCCTCCTCTAATAGGTAGTTGGTGGCTTGGTAAATCCTTAACAATAAATTCTATAAATGCAGGAACCTCTGCGGCTGTTGCTGCTCCTGCCTCTTCTGTAGCTGGTAGAATTATATCGCATAAAATGGATATGTCTTCTAATTCATCAGCCCTTAAATACATAGCTGCTTTTGTGGTTTTATCCCATTCTTGCTCGGAAGGTGTTCTGCCATATAAATTGTTGCTTACTTCTGGGAGGATGGAAGTGGTTCCATCTTCTTTACAACTTACGGCTGTTCCTAGGGTAGCGCCTGTGATGGTGCCTATTAATAGGGTTTTTAAACTATCTCTTCTTTTCATGATTTTAGATTTATCTAACCATATATATGGTTCACATAGCTACTTATCCATTTGATATTGAACCACAAAAGTCACAAAAGAGCACAAAAGTCTTATGTGTTCTTTTGTGACTTTTGTGGTTCAAAATAAGTTTATGATTATCGAATTATTTAAACTATAAATTTTGCTTTTTCAATTCTTCCACAACAAATTCTGAGGTACGCATGGATAAGGCCATAATCGTCCAAGTACAATTTTTATCTGCTTGAGAAGTAAATGGACCTGCATCAACGACGAATACATTTTTAGCATCGTGGAGTTGGCACATAGAATTAGTGACAGATGTTTTGGGATCGTCTCCCATACGAGTAGTGCCTACTTCATGAATAATCTGACCAGGAGCTAATAGGCCATAGTCTTTATCTTTCCCTGGTTTATCGCCAAGTGGTGTTGCACCCATTGCATGGAAAATTTCTTCGCAAGTATCTTGCATATGTTTCGCTTGCAATCGCTCATAATCCGACCATTTATAATTAAATCTCAATACTGGAATTCCAAATTGATCGACTACATTAGGGTCTAATTCGCAGCGATTATCATAGCGAGCAATCGATTCTCCTCTACCTGCTATGCCTATAACTGCTCCATAGAAACGCTTGACATCTTCTCTTAACTTATCTCCATATCCGCCAACCGAGCCTCCAATAAATTTATTAAAAGCAGTCACATCAAATCCAAATCCATAAGATGGCATGCCCATTCCTCCCCATATTTCTAAGTGATAGCCTCTTGGAAAATCTAGTTTCTTATTATCTAACCACCAAGGGGAATATATATGCATTCCCCCTACCCCATCCTCATTGTAAGACATATCTCGATTCATCAATTGAGGTACAAAAGCAGACCTTCCACCTCCTGTAGAATCATGCAAATATCGACCGACTATATCACTACTATTTCCTAAGCCATTAGGGTGTTGTTTACTTTTTGAATTGAGTAAAATACGAGCTGAGCTACAGGCAGAAGCCCCTAACATGACTACTTTACCTTTCAATTGATATTCTTTACGATCTTCTTTATTAATATAGGAAACACCAGTTGCTTTTCCAGTGTCATCTGTCGTAACCGTACGTACCATTGCATTCGTATACAAATCTACCTGTCCATTTTTTTGGGCAGGAAAAATTAAACAAGAACCAGAAGAAAAATCAGCATACTCATTACAAGAACGATTGCATTGACTACAATAAAAACAGACCCCTCTGTCATTATTCAGTTTCTTTGTCAATATAGATAATCGAGATGGGATAACGCTTACTCCTGCTTTTCTAGCCCCTTTGATATAGTACAATTCATGCAGACGAGGTTTTGGAGGCGGCAAGAAAAAACCATCTGGATCATTGGGCAATCGCTCTTTAGAACCGAATACCCCCACCATCTTATCTAATTTATCATAATACGGCTTGATGTCTTCATAGCCAATCGGCCAGTTTTCTCCCAAACCATCAATATCTTTATGTTTAAAATCTTTAGGACCAAAACGTAAGGAAATTCTGCCCCAATGATTGGTTCTACCTCCCAACATTCTAGCACGCCACCAAAGGAATTTAGTGTCTTCTACCGTCGTATAAGGTTCTCCTTCCACCTTCCAATCGCCCCATGACATATCGAAATCGCCAAAAGCTCTTTTTGTACTCGCCCCTCTTCGGGGCGATTCCCAGGGCCATTTCATCTGGGTCTGAGTTGTTGGATCTTTTGGATCAAAGAAAGGCCCAGCTTCTACTAATGCTACTTTTAGTCCTGCATTGGCTAGTATGTTCGTTGCCATTCCTCCTCCTGCGCCTGAGCCTACAATAATCGCATCGTATTCTTTTGCTTGTTCTTTTATTTGCATAGTGAGTTATTCTTTTTAATACCTTGGATGGAAGGTAAGAGAAAAAGCAAATAACTAGGTAAAATAATTAGATATTTTTGAAAACATTACACTACATTTTAAAGTAGAAGGGTTTTCTCATAAAAAAAATATTTCCTGAAAAATCAAGTTACAAACTTGAAGGATATCCATTTGAAGTTACAAACTTCAAATATCAACTGTGCACTAACTCTTAAGAGTCTGCGATGGTCAACGTTTGTAACTTCGACCCAATATCTTTTTCGTTTTCAGTCTAATTTTTAGCGAATTTAATTTTATGAGAAAGCCCTATTTAAAGTAGGGAGCCATAAATTCATGTTTAATATTTCATTATATTTACAGCATGAATTTAGCCACCATAATAGAAATCACAGCCGTCATTTTTAGTACCATTTACCTTTTCAAATGAACAACACACTTGAACAATTACTAAATGCCATTCAAAATTTACATTGGGCTGAAATAATTGCAGTACTCTTTGCTATTTTATATTTAGTATATGCAGCAAAAGGGAAAGTTATATGCTGGTTTTTTGGAATAATCAGTTGTATATTTTGGGCGTATGCTGCTTTTTATCTATATGATCTTTATGTAGATGCACTGCTTCAATTGTTCTACGTGGTAATGAGTTTCTTTGGAATTTACCAATGGTTATATGGTGGTGATAAAAAGAAAAATCTTGAAGTAACTTCGCTAACGTCAAAACAACATGTTTTAATAATTAGTGTAGGATTTATTCTTACTGGAATTGTAGGCTATTTTTTCGATACTTATACTCCTGCAGCAGCTACTTATATTGATTCATTTACTACTACATTTTCAATAATTGCAACCTTTTTAGTCATTCAAAAAAAGATTGATAATTGGATATATTGGTTTATTATTGATTCCGTTTACGTTTATTTATATTGGATTAGAGAAGGATATTTGTTTTCCTTTCTATTTGTTGTCTACTTAGTAATTATTGTTTTCGGCTACTTTGAATGGAAGAAAGAATTTAAGGAATCTCAATAAAAAATTCTGGTTCTTTGACAAATGCCGTGATTGTAGCAGATCGTCGAAGTTTATAACCATAGCCGTCAGGTTAAGAAAAAATAGTACTGAAAATCAATCACTTATGTTTGAGTAACAGAGATGGCTGGCACTTTGAAAGTGCCTGCCATCTTCGCCAACAACATTTATCAAAAAACCAAAA
>CAYOBX010000324.1:0-7073 GCA_964402245.1 uncultured Saprospiraceae bacterium
ATGGTCAACGCTCTTTTCAAAAAAATAAACAAAGAATTTGTATTTCAATTCATATTAATCCCTGTATTAGGGATAGCCACTTCTGTTGAAAGACAAGAAGCAGCTTTGAATCTATTTTTGTCTCCTGCCAAATTATCTTTTTATCTGTCCTATGCATTCGCAGCACTTTTTATTGGTTATGTATTATTACCAAAATTCTTTTATAAAAAAAAGTATTGGTTATTTGCTATCAGTGTTTTAGCTGTTTTGATTACAGTAATAGTAGTAGAAGAATTAATTTTAGAACAAATATTTTATCCAGATTCCAGAGGTAAAAGTTTCCCAGGTTTTATATATACGCTAATAGGCATACTCCCAACTATCTTAATTTTGGTGGGTTTTAAATTTGCCTGGGATGCCCAGCAAAAACAAAGTGAACTAGAACAATTAAATACCGCAATGGCAGAAAGCCGTATGCAGTTTTTAAAGTCTCAAATCAATCCTCATTTTCTATTCAATAATTTGAATAATTTATATGCTTATGCCCTTGAAGAGTCTCCCAAAACACCTACTATTATTTTAAAATTGTCTTCTCTATTACGCTACATGCTATATGATTGTCAAGAAAAACTAGTTCTTGTAGAAAAAGAAATCAACAGTTTACAAGACTTCATACATTTACAGGAATTGCAAATAGAGGATCGTGGAGATATTCAATTTACGACATCAGGACAAACAAGTAATTGGAAAATTGCTCCTTTAATTTTAATAGTCTTTATTGAAAATTGTTTTAAACATAGCACTTCTAGCCAAACGGATAATATACAGATTGATATTGACCTAGCTATTCAAGGTGCTCAATTAATCATGAATTGTAGTAACACTTTTTCCCCTACTACCAATACACAAAAATTAACTAAAGGAATAGGTCTGAAAAATGTTAAAGACCGATTAGCTTTATTATATCCAAATGCCCATCAATTGGATATTCAAGAAAATAGAAATGTTTATAAAGTCCAATTAGAATTGGTTTTAGAGAAGTAAGTGTACTAGATGGTAAATGAAATAATCCAAACAACAAAAAATGCACACCTGCATCATCATAGAAGACCAACCCCCAGCGCAAAGAATCTTACAAAAGTATATTCGGGATATTGGAAATCTAGCATTAAAAGGTACTTTTTCAGATGCCTTAACAGCGCTTGAGTATTTAAAAAATCAAGTGGTGGATGTCATTTTTCTCGATATCCATTTACCCAAAATATCTGGAATTGAATTTCTAAAAATACTTCCATCAAAGCCAAAAATCATTTTCACTACTGCCTTTTCAGAATATGCCTTACAAGGATATGAATTGGATGTGGTGGATTATTTATTAAAACCCTTCTCTTTTGAACGTTTTGTTAAAGCCGTTTCCAAGGTAGTGTACCAACAAGAAAATAGCTCTGCTCCTCCGCCCATTATTCCTACTAATCCATCTGTAGTTAAAGATCCCTTTCTTTTTGTTAAAACTGGAAAAGATTATCAAAAAATAGACATTAATGCGATTCAGTTTATTAAGTCTGATGGGGATTATACCCATTTATTTCTAACCAAAGGAAAACATTTAGTCTCTCACCCATTAAAATATTGGATTGATAAATTAGACACTTCCATTTTTTGTCAGATCCATAAATCCTACCTTGTCAATGTCCAACATATTTCCAAAGTAACTGGTAATCAAGTATATATCAAAGATAATTTATTGCCTATTGGACGAACTTATCGAGAGAGCTTCATTAGTAATTACTTGAAGGGAGAAGGCTAAGTAGTCAGAGTGCGTGGGTTATAATTTGCTAAATCCCTAAAAAGAAGTATCTATTCTTTCTCGTTTCTCTGAAATGTACATTAATTTGATGTCTCAAAACGGTATAAGGTCTAAGTTCGGACAGTAAATTATTCTTGAATCAAGCGGTCAGATGGCGGAAAGCCATCAGATCGCACGCAGCACTACTGATTTAGTAAGGGCGAAAGAATAAATGCCGCATTTCGAAGAGATTATTTTGATCTTAGTTTTCTTGAAAAAATCCTTGCATAGCAGAGCTACGGAAGTATTTTTTCAAGGAAAATAAACGACAGTTTTTTCAATTGAATTGTGAAGTTATTTTTGTCCAAGTACTTACTTAGTAACATTTTCTATCAAATAGTGAGTTCTATAAATATGATTTCAGCAAAACAAGAATCTTCAAGAACCATCTTTCAAAACATAGACAAACAAACTTAATAAATGAATAAGCAACAATTTTTAATTGCCATTTTAATCTGCTTTTTTACAGGACATTTACTAGCACAAGATGGCTGGGAAATGTTATTCAATGGAAAAGACTTTTCCAATTTTGAACAATTAAATGGCAATGCTACCTATAAAGCAGAGAATGGAGAAATGGTGGGTATATCCAAATTAAAAACACCGAATAGCTTCCTCGCTACTAAGAAAAAATATGGCGATTTTATTTTAGAATTTGAGGTATTTGTTGAAAACGGTCTAAACTCAGGTGTACAGTTTCGAAGCATTAGTAATCCTGAAGATCGAGATGGCAGAGTGCATGGTTATCAATGTGAAATAGAGACCAGCTCTAGGAAATGGGCAGGGGGCGTTTATGACGAAGCTAGAAGAGGTTGGTTATATCCTTTAAGTAGAAATCCTAAAGGTCGTGATGCTTTTGTTCCTGGGCAATGGAATCATTATCGAATTGAAGCGATTGGTCCTTATATCAATACTTGGGTAAACGGGGTGCAATGTGCGAATTTGGTAGATGACATGACTGCAGAAGGAATTATTGCATTTCAAGTGCATGGCATTTGGGAAAAAGAACAAGAAGGTAAAATGGTGAAGTGGAGAAATATTAAAATTAAAACGACAGACTTAGCTGGAGAAAGAAGGTCAGTCGATAAAGACGTTCCACAAATTAGCTATTTAGAGAATCAATTAACTAGTAAAGAAATACGGACAGGTTGGCGTTTTTTATGGGATGGAAAAAATACTAAAGGATGGCGAGGGGCTAAAATGAAATCTTTTCCAACTAAAGGTTGGGAGATAGATAATGGCGTTTTAAAAGTCTTGTCTTCTGGAGGAGGAGAAGCTCGAAACGGTGGAGATATTATCACCATTGATACCTATAGTGATTTTGAATTAAGTGTTGATTTTAAAATAACAGAAGGTGCCAATAGTGGTATCAAATATTTTGTCGATCCTAATTTATTGGAGGTAGAAGGATCTGCTATTGGTTTAGAATTTCAAATTTTAGATGATAAAAAACATCCCGATGCTAAGATGGGTAAGAATGGCAATCGTACCGTTGGCTCTCTATACGATCTGATTCGAGCAGAGAACACGGAGAGTTTTAGAGGTAAAAATTTCAAAGGGGTTAGTCAATGGAATAATGCTAGAATTATTGTAAAAGGCGGAAAAGTAGAGCATTGGCTAAATCAAGTAAAGGTAGTAGCGTATGACAGACATAGTCAAATTTTCAGAGCCTTAGTAGAAAAGAGTAAATACGAGCAATGGGACAACTTTGGGGCATTGCCTGCTGGTCATATTTTATTGCAAGATCATGGAGATGAGGTGGAATTTAGAAATATTAAGATTCGGGAGTTTTAAAAGATTTTTCGGTAGATCGAATTGGCTTTTGCCCAGAGGCAAAAAGAGCGCAGAATTGCATTGATGGTTGACCGACAACCACGATGCAGTAGGAATAATTATATAACATCGAAGTTACAAACCATACTCTGGCGGCTAAGGTTCTTTATCTTGAGACTCGGCAACAAGTATGTTGACTATCTTTCTTTAGAGGTAGTGATTTTGTTAGGTTTTTTTATAAAAAAACCTAACAAAATCACTACCTCTAAAAAACTATATCAAAGCAACCTTATTAATTATCAAATAAAAATAAACTATGAAAGCAATTTTCATAAGCATCTTACTAATATTTACAACTATCATGGCCTTCACACAAGATCGGGTAACAGGAAAAAACTTTGCTACGAGAGCAGAGGTCATTGCTAAAAATGGTATGGTAGCCACCTCACAACCCTTGGCTACTCAAATAGGATTGGACATTTTAAAAAAAGGAGGCTCTGCTATAGATGCGGCCATCGCAGCGAATGCAGCTTTAGGTTTAATGGAGCCAACAGGTTGTGGCATGGGCGGCGATTTATTTGCCATTGTATGGGATGCTAAAACACAACAACTCTATGGATTGAATGCTAGTGGACGCTCTCCTAAATCTTTAAAGCTAAATCATTTTAAAGAAAAAGGAATGGACAAAATTCCTGCTCATGGGCCTTTACCTGTGAGTGTGCCTGGAGCAGTAGATGGCTGGTTTGAATTGCATCAGAAGTTTGGCAAATTGCCAATGAAAGAGAATTTAGCCCCTGCTATCCGCTATGCGAAAGAGGGATTCCCATTGACGCAATATATCGCAGCTTCTATGAGTAGATCCGTTCCTTTTTATATAAAAAAAGGATTTCCCAATGTTAAAGAAACCTATACTCTGAAAAGTACAGGGTCAGCTCCAGAAAAAGGAGACATTTTTAAAAATGAATTTCTGGCAAATACTTTAACAACAATTGCAGAAGGAGGGCGAGACGCATTTTACAAAGGAGATATAGCACATACTATTGCTAATTTTATCCAATCACAAGGTGGTTTTTTAGCTTACGAAGACTTTGCCACTCATCGTTCTGAATGGGTCAGTCCCGTTTCCACCAATTATAGAGGGTATGATATTTGGGAATTGCCTCCGAATGGACAAGGAATTACCGCGCTACAAATGCTAAATATTTTAGAGCAATATGACTTCTCTAACATTCCTTTTGGTAGCGATCAACATATCCATTATTTTGTAGAAGCTAAAAAACTCGCTTTTGAGGATCGGGCAAAATATTATGCAGATATGGAGTTTGAGGACGTTAATGTAGATCACTTAATTTCCAAGGAGTATGGTAAAGAACGACAAGCTTTAATTACCGAAAGAGCCGCACAATATGATGCTGGTGAAATTAGTGCTGGAGAAACTATCTACCTAACTACTGCTGACAAAGAAGGCAATATGGTCTCTTTTATACAAAGTAATTATAGAGGAATGGGCAGTGGTATGGTACCTCCCAAATTAGGTTTTATGCTACAAGATAGAGGAGAGTTATTTTCTTTGATCGAAGGACAAGCCAATACTTATGAACCAGGCAAACGTCCTTTTCATACGATCATTCCTGCTTTTATTACTAAAAATGGAAAGCCCTATATGAGCTTCGGAGTAATGGGAGGAGACTTCCAACCAATGGGGCATTGTCAAATCGTGATGAATATGATTGACTACGGCATGAATTTACAGGAAGCTGGCGATGCGCCTAGAATTGACCATACTGGTTCCTCTACCCCAATGGGAAAAGTGGCTGATGGAAAAGGTAAAATTCGACTCGAAAGTGGCTTTGACTATGAAACAATCCGACAGTTGATGGTTCGTGGTCATGAAGTGGGTTTTGGTTTGGGAATTTATGGAGGGTATCAGGCTATCATGTATGATGCAGAAAGAGGGGTCTATTTTGGTGCTTCCGAGAGTCGAAAGGATGGACAAGCTGCGGGCTATTGAAGTTCTAATTGTGTTATCTCTGATTTTGCAGTCTTACTACTTTATAAAAATAGTAAGACTGCAAAATCGAGCTAACATAATTTTTCTACTTAAAACCAGTTATGTTAGCTCAAATATTTTATTATTAAAATCTAACAATTTTAATAATAAAATATTTAGAGTTAACACAACATCAATACCAGTTGTTTAATATAAATGATAGATTTTAATAAACTATTAAATACCGATTCTAAACCTTTCTCAAAGGAAATAATTCATGATATTGAGCAAGTAGCAAAAGTAGAATCCCTTCCTAAGGGCAATCTTTTAGTAAAGGAAGGATTAGTAGCCCATCGGTTATATTTTTTGGGAAAAGGAACTGCTAGAACTTATTATTATCATAATGCCAAAGATATTACCTCTTGGATTTATCGGGAAAATACCCCTTTCACTGCATGGAACAGCTTTTTTGAAAGAAAGCCTTCTTTTGAAAATGTAGAGCTATTAGAGGAGTCTACTATCGTTTCTTTTACAAAAGATGATCTAGAGACCTTATACCAGCAACATGCCTCCTTTAATCATTTTGGTAGAAAAATGGTGGAACAACAATTATCTTATTTAGATGCTTTTTATAAAGGTTATCTATTTATGACTGCTAAAGAACGATATGATTTGTTGCTCTCTGTTTTTCCTGATGTTACCCAAAGAGTTAACTTAGGACATATTGCTTCTTTGTTAGGTATTTCGCAAGAAACATTAAGCCGGATTCGGGCGAAACGGTAGGGGCAACCACAAGGGTTGCCCCTACAATCCTGTTTTGATAAAACGTTTGGCGATTAATTCTCGATTAACAGTCAAGACATTGATCAAATACATTCCTGCAGGCAATTGAGACACATCTATTTGGTTAAAATTCTGACCAACAGTTCTTCTTAAGATTTCGTGGCCAGACACATTAATGATTATTAAGTCCGTAATTTCTGTTTCGCCTAAATCTATATTTAGTAAATGAACAGTTGGGTTTGGGTAAACTTTTATGTCTATATTTTTCCTCGTTAATGTATTGTTGATTTTTGTGCGCTTTGATTTTGCTTCAGATGTTTTCAGTGCATTACAATTTTCAATTTCAGCTAAAAATTGACTTCCTTCTTCAGCCGTAAATCCTGCGGTTAAGGTAATAGCTGTTGCAGATTTAAACCTAACAGCTGTTCCCGCTTGTACGGTTCCGTTTGAAGTTATTGGTGTATCACCATAATGTGTTCCAGATTCAATCGGATTTCCCTCTATATTTTGAGTCACCATATAATCTCCACAGGCGCTGCTTGAAGCTGCTACTTCAAATCTAACTTCGCTCAACCCTGCGCACGTTCCCCCATTCCAATTACTTAGTGCCGTTATCAAAATATATCTGGCGCTTATACCTGAAAGATCTAATCCTGTAACGCCTTCATATCCTTGATCTCCATTTGCTTGTGGTAATTGAAA
>CAYOBX010000325.1:0-7033 GCA_964402245.1 uncultured Saprospiraceae bacterium
GGCACTCTTCAGACACGGCAGAAATAAGTTTTGATAATGTCAAAGTACCTGTAGAGAATTTAATTGGGCTAGAAGGCAAAGGCTTTTCCTATTTGATGAATGGCATGCAACTAGAAAGAACTTGTTTTGTGCCTACTTTCGTAGTTCAGATGGAAGTAGCGATTGAGCAAGCATTACAATATATGTCTGAGCGTCATGCTTTTGGCAAACCTATCAATCAATTCCAAGTACTTCGACATCGAATGGCCCAATTATCGGCAGAGGTAGAAGCTTTAAAAGCCTTTGGGTATTATTGCGCCAATTTATATGGCAATGGGGTATATGATGTGAAATTATGCTCCATGGCAAAATTGATTGCTACTGAATTACTAGAAAAAGTAGCGACTCAATGTTTGCAAATGTATGGGGGTTATGGTTTTATCGAAGATTATCCACAAGCTAGAATGTACCGAGATGTGCGAGTGACAACGATTGGTGGAGGGTCTTCCGAAATCATGAGAGAAATCATTGCTAAAATGATGATTAATGATGTTAACTATGCCAGAGCAGCGCAGACGAGTGAAGGGAAAGGTGCTGGTAAATTAATTACCTATTTCACCGAAGAGCATAATTTATTCAGAGAAACTTTCCGAGCATTTTTAGAAAAAGAAGTGCGGCCAAATGTGGACCAATGGGAAAAAGACGGTGAGTTGCCAAGAGGTATTTATAAAAAGTTTGGCGAGATGGGCTTTTTCAGTATGACCTTACCAGAAACGTATGGCGGTATGGGAGGGGATATGATGTATAATGTCATCTTCGATGAAGAATTGGCTCGTATGAATTCTGGTGGTTTTGGTGCGTCTATTGCCAGCCACCCATTATTGGCACTAACCCACTTGAATGCAGAAGGAACGGAAGCACAAAAACAAAAATATTTAGTGCCAGGCATCAAAGGGGAAAAGGTAGGTTGTTTAGCTATTACCGAGCCATTTGGTGGTTCGGATGTCCAAGCGATTCGCACGACTGCCGTCAAGGAAGGCGATTATTATATTGTCAATGGCTCAAAGACTTTTATTACCAATGGCGTACTAAGTGATTTTTTGATTGTTGTTTGTAAAACCGATGCTACCGCTAAAGGAGCAAAAGGAATTAGTTTATTAATTATAGATAGGGAGTCGGAAGGATTGAGTGCGACTAAATTAGATAAGTTAGGCTGGCGAGCTTCCGATACGGGAGAAATTGCTTTTGATAATGTCAAAGTACCTGTAGAGAATTTATTAGGAGATGAAAACCGAGGCTTCTTCTATGTAATGGAGCATTTTGTTTCTGAAAGATTATCTATGGCAGTTGCTGCCTATGGGGCTTCTCAATATGCACTAGAATTGACGATTAAATACTTAGCGGAAAGAAAAGCTTTTGGTAAAAAACTAAATGAGTTCCAAGTATTAAGACATAGAATTGCCCAAATGTCTACCGAGGTTGAATGGGTCAAACAATTCGTTTACAATCTTTATCGACGGTATATGGATAAAGACTACTTGGTGAAAGAATCTGCTATGGCGAAGTTATTAGCTACCCAATTAGCAGATAAAGTAATGACCCAATGTCTACAAATGTTCGGAGGCTATGGCTTTATGGAAGAATACCCAATGGCTCGAATGTTTAGAGACCATCGTTTAGGACAAATTGGGGGTGGTACTTCTGAAATCATGTGTGAGATTATTGCTAAAGCTATGATTGAAGGAAAAGGATATGTAAAACCTAAAGTAGAGAAATTGCAGGGAGTGTAGAGAAAAAATTTAAAAAACTACTTTCACAAAAAATAGATTAAATGAAAGAACTCAATAATACTATCAAATTTTCATGTGGTGCAAAAATGAAAAACAGATTTATGTTAGCACCTTTGACTAATAGTCAAAGCCATGAAGATGGTAAGCTGTCTGATGAAGAATTTCATTGGTTGACCATGCGTGCCAAAGGACAATTTGGATTGGTGATGACTTGTGCTAGTCATGTGCAAGCTAATGGAAAAGGGTTCCCTGGGCAGCTAGGAATTTTTGAGGAGAAACATATTGAAGGACATACCAGATTAGCTAAAGCCATCCAATCTCATGGCAGTTTAGCGGTGATTCAATTACAACATTCAGGAATGAGGTCTGACCCAAAGTTAATTGAGGGTGGACCAGTGGCACCATCGGCTGTCGAAAGAAAAGGGGCTAGAGCTTTGACATTAGAAGAAGTTAAACAACTCAGAGATGATTTTATTCAATCGGCAGTTTGGGCAAAAAAATGTGGATATGATGGTGTGGAAATTCATGGGGCTCATGGTTATGTCGTTGCCCAATTTTTAAGTCAAAGCATCAATCAACGAAGCGATGAGTATGGTGGAAGTTTGGAAAATCGAGCAAGGTTGTTATTTGAAATAATTAATGGTGTTCGAATAGCTTGTGGAGGGGATTTTTTATTAGGTGTTCGAATTTCTCCTGAAAGATTTGGAATGCAATTGAGTGAAATGAAAACCCTTTGCAAACAACTAATTGATTCTGGAAAAATAGACTTTTTAGATGTTTCTCTATGGGATGTTTTTAAATATCCAGAGGAAGAAGAACATAAAGAAAAGTCTTTGTTAAATCATTTTACAGAGCTTGATTATAAAAATGTCAAATTAACCGTAGCTGGCAAAATTCATAGTGCAGCCGATGTAGCCAAAATTTTACAATCAAAAGTAGATTTTGTGACCATTGGACGGTCTGGGATTTTACATCATGATTTTCCTGTCCAAGTGATGAATGATGCTAATTTCAAAACTATTAATCTCCCAGTGACTACGACACATTTGCAAGCTCAAGGATTGAGCGAGCGATTTATTAATTATATGAAAAATTGGAAAGGGTTTGTGGAGGAGAAGATTAGTTAATATGTAATAGGAAACTTGTTCTCCCAAATCTTCCACCCATAGGTTGTTTTCCGTTTGTATCCCTTCTTGCGCCAATAGATTGGACGACAAGCAAAGGCAACCTATGAATGTGAAAAATTTGGTCAGGACGTTTACTCTTTAAGGGAGTTGGAAATAAATAAAGTACCAGTTTCCTAAAATCCCAATAAGATATGCTTATGTCGTATTCAGAACAATTTTAGCAGGAAATACTTCCACAACTTACCTATTACTTCAAATTTAATATATATTTAATTTGTATTTTTGTTAAATACTTTTACAAATTATTAATCTATAAAATGAGAAAATTTGTTTTCCATGAAGAGCAGGAATTCCAAATGATTATCGAGATGTGGCAATCCCTTGGATTTCATTTAGCCGTAAAAAGAGAATTTGAGTATCATAGAGCAATCATTGTCTATTTGTTGGATTCTAGCAGTAATTAAAGACTATCAGCTTCGCCCACGTTCCACGAGTAACGAGTAAACAATTCTGTAAGGTGGTAGTTCGGGGACTATAAAGCGTGTGAAACGCAAAGCAGACAGGAAGCTTTCTTTTTAAAAAGGTCTCGTGTATATGACCCGAATTGTTTACCTACTTATTTATGTTTATGAGTTTTTAACCATTCTTCCCCTTTCTTATCTAAAAAGAAATCCATCCAAACATAATATAGGAGTTCGTCCTTTTCTACGGAGACCGAGTGACGAGTCATTGTTAACCGTTTTAATTGAGATACTTTTAACTATATTTGGTAATAAGATACTTTCTGGAATAATCTCATAATTGGTATTCGCCGCAACTACATTTCCCGTTCCTTTCACAAACAAGTATATTGTTTTATACCCTTCCTTAGAAGAATCTATTATCGCATTTTCTCCTGTAATAGCTTGGTGTTCCACTTGAATACCTTTAATTTCATTTGCTAGAATGGATTTGGAATATTGCTGTGTGTTTTCAGGTAGTTGTGTTTGTAGATTTACAATTGGAATTTCTTGATTGTGCATGGTGTTGTTTTAGAAATAAAGTATTTAGTTATCCGTTGCTAATATTAATCCGTTGCTAAAAAATTATTAGCAACGGATTATTTTTAGCAACGGATATTACAAAGTAGTTTATATCACAGACTGTCTATCACATATTCCTTTTCATACGATTATTTACAATAGGAAAATCACCTTACAATCTGTCGTCATATATTCAAGAAAACTACATATTGTAAGCCCCGCCATTGATGTCTAGCGTAGCACCAGTAATAAAACCATCGTATTCAGATGCCAGATATAAAACTGCTCGTGCTACGTCATCTGCATTACCTGCTCTTTGAATTGGAATGCCAGCTACTGTCTTAGCTGCTGATTCTTTTGTAGTATGCGTATTGTGGAATTTAGTTCCAAGGATAAGTCCTGGAGCAACGGCATTGACCCTTGTGCCATTAGGCCCCAATTCTGAAGAGAGTGCTCGGGTTAGTGTTAAGATAGCTCCTTTGCTAGTAGAATAAGCAAGCGACCCTGCATGCCCTCCTTTACGTCCAGCGAGTGATGCTAAATTAACAATACTGCTGTTCTCATTTTTTGCTAGATAAGGAGCCGCAGTTCGCGTCACGAACATCATGGAGGTGAGGTTAATATCCATTACTTTATGCCAGAACTCCGTTTCTATTTCACCCAGCCTTTTACGTGCAACCAGTGAACCTGCATTGTTAATCAGTATGTCCAAACCACCAAAGGCTTCTACTGTTTTTTCGACCATTGTACTTGCATCCGCTTCTTTTGTTAAGTCCCCACCTATAGCTACCGCTTTTTGTCCTTTGCTAGTTGCATACTCCACTAATTGATTCGCAGTCTCCCCACTGGAAAAATAGTGGATAGCAACATTGGCTCCGCTATCAATAAAGTGTTTGGTGATTGATTCTCCAATTCCTTGAGCACCAGCGGTGATGAGTACGTTTTTTCTTGTTAATTTATTATTCATATTATTTCAATATTAATTAAGATTTGATGGTTTGATGGCTACTTATAACTTGTTGATTTAATAATTTCTCCTGTGCTATTTTCTACAATGGACATCCATTTTGATTGTGACTGAATGTCCCTATAAGCAATTTTGTTTTCACTAGAGAAAAGAAAAATTTCCCGATTATTTTTTGATGTTATTTCTACGCCGATAAAGCTTTCGCCTTTGATTCGTTTTACGGATAGTCTGTTTTGTTCCTCCCCTTTTATTCCATCTTTAGGTTGAAAGACGTTCAGAAAATAGGTGTCTTTACTTTTCACACTATTCTCGATTTTCAATGTTTTTAAGCTGATACGTCGAAGGTCATCTGGGCGTTGTGGGGTCATCATTTCTTCTATGATCGTTTCATCGATGCTAGTATGGCTTACTTCTGGAAACAGCGTAAAAATATTCAGTGCGCCCTTACCATTTAGGATTTCAAAATGGTTGTCGCTTCGTTTACTAGCGTATTTTTCGGAATGAATGTGCCAGGTATAAGTGTGTTCCAGTTTGCTTTCCAGTTCATCCAACAAAATGAAATAGCCGCATTGGCTGTTAATAATATGCCGAGCATTTCGAGTTAGTTCCATTTCTGGATAATACATCCGACTAGATTCTCCGATTGCGTAGATGTATCCGTCCTTGTTAGAGAATGCCTCAATCTCAGCTATAGCATTTTCTGGAACATCCCTCCATACATTATGAATACCTTTACAATTCAAGTCAAATAAAACGGGGTCGCTTAAATCTCCTTCTTCCCAGATTTTCTCTCCCACACAGCCGGTACCATCAACGGTAATTAAATTATGAATTTCCGCTCTAGAAGTACGGTTGTAACCTTCGTCTGTCACCAAGGTTGCTCCATTGTGCAGGAGGATAAAATGATTAAAGTCCACATGATAATGGGTCAAGCTGCGGGTATGCCAACCATTTTTTTTATCCAGTTCCCAACTGAGTTTCCATTGCTTATGTCCGCCTGGAGGACTTGATTTAAAAGAGAGGTGCGTGGCATCTGTATCCCATCCAGAACGCATCACTACCAAGCCAAGGTCTGGGAAGTATTTGGTTAAAGGCAGCTTGTCAGGCGATTGTTGCTCAATCTCAGGGTTGTACCAAATTAACTCCAAGAAGGCTTCGGGTAAGATGCCCGGAAAAACTTTACTTTGGTACGCTTCTCTAAATAGAAATTGGGTGCGCACTAATTCCCCTAACCATTGTGCATGACCATTATTATGCTCCGATGCCAGCTTATAATAGGTGCAAATAGAATGGGAACTTCTTCTATCGTGTACATCCCCAAAATTGATGTTCTCTTCCCAGTTTGGGGCAGATTGATAGAGGCGGAAATAGAACGTGTTTTTAAGAAACGCCGTTTCAAAATAGTTTGGTCCACCATCTTTACGAATCAAATCTGCGGCAGTCAAAAAAGAATTCATCGTATACCGCCAATAAACAGTCCCTTCATAGTTGGAACCGTCTTCTGGTAGATAGTCAAAGACTTTCTCAAAATTCTCCCGAATTACGGAAATCCATTTCTCAGCTCCTGGATGTTCCGAGCGAATGGCATAAGCAGTGGTTAGTAAACCTGAGTAATTGATCCAGTTATGGTTCTGCCAATAATTAGTGGACCAACAGTGTCCTTTCTTTTCTTCTCCGTAATTAAAGATTTTATTTGCTTGAAGAATTAGCTTATTCAGAAATTTAGTACGCTCTTCCAGTGTAAGGTAATCTTTAATCCAGTTGTATGATAAACCCAAACCAAATAGCAACCAAGAAGCACTGAGATCCACATCCACCAAAAATCCGTAGCCCCATACCTCATAGTTTACAGCAGTAAATATCCATCGCTTGGCTTCTACTAGGTAATGGTCTTGTTCCGTTAATAAGTAAGCCAGACTCAAGTTGGCTGCCGCCATTCCCATATAGGTAATGCTGGTAGGAGGGGGTTCTTTGGAAAGCACCTCGCTTTCATACAAGCGGCATTGTTCGATGAGTCGAGTAAAGTGTTCCTTTCTAGTAGTTTTGAGTTCTGATTTTAAAATTTCTAATTGATCGTTAATTAGAAGGTAGTTCATTTTTGAGTTTAAAGTTATAGCCACGAATGCACGAATTGTTCTGCTGTATTTT
>CAYOBX010000326.1:0-7009 GCA_964402245.1 uncultured Saprospiraceae bacterium
CACAGCCTTTTTTAATTTTCGTAGCCATAGTTACGGGAATTAAAAAAGGCGAAGTTATTAGCGATCAATGACTTGCAAATAAATCGGTTATACATTTTTAAACAACTTCAACGTCATAAGCCTGACAGCGTAGCGATCTCCCTAATGAATATGATTTAAATTTATCTTATTCAGGATAGACCCCATATATTGACCATTTAAACTTTGTAAAAATTCTACAGAGCTTTTGTCAGCCGCTTCTAAGGAAGAATCTGCATTGAATACGGCGATTACTCTATCTGTAAATTCTAATAATTCCTTGGTATCTGAATAATTGTTCATAGCTGCACCCTCGATAAAAACATAATCGTACTGTCTCTTACAAGCATCCATGAAATTAGAAAAGTTAGCATTAGAAATCCCTTCCATTAAGGAATATTCGGCCCCTGCATTTTTGATTACATCTATAGCACGATTGTCATAAGGCGTTTGTAAAGTACTTAATGCAAAATGCTGGATCAGGCGATTCTCTACTAATAAAGTCAAAATAGCTGGATTAGGAGATTCATGTTTTACAGACCATTGCGATAAAGTATTTTGCTTAAAATTGGTATCAATTATTAATGTTTTCTTTCCTTTTACTTCTAAAGAGTGGGCTAGATTAGCGATCAAGAAAGACTTACCATCGTTCTTTCTTGGACTGGTAATCATGTACACCTGATGTCCATCTTCTCGTTCCACTTTGAAGCGTAAATCCCTCACCATCTCTCGGAATTTTTCTAGCTTATTACTACTAGTTTGATTGCTAAAAAGCTGATTTAGATTGAGTTGTTTATGATTAATCTTGTTAAGATGTCCTAATAAAGGTAATTGTGTAAAAGATTTGAATTGAGTAGGGGAGGTTAAGCTAGTATCCAAAAAGGTAGCTAAAAAGATTAAAAAAGTAGCGATGATCGCCCCCACTAAACCAGCAAATGCTGCAATCAATTTTTGTTGATCTGCCTCTGGTTCTTCTGGACGCTGGGCATGTTCTATAATAGTTAAAGGACTTTCACTTTTAAGGTTCGCTATTTCTTCTCTATTAAGCTCCGTTACTAATCTTCTATACGTTTCATTCGATAATTCTATTTCGCCTTTCAGGTTACTGAGGTAAGATTCATTGGTTACATAACTTTGAATCCTTCCTTGCAACTGTCCCAAATTTTCTTCAATTAATTTTAATTTTTCTTCAGAATTATTAAGTTCTATTTGCGCTTTTAATTTTTCATTTTTTAAATTATTAGCTACTGTTCTATCCTTTCGTTCTTTTGGAGCAAGTGGTTCCTTTTCCTCCAATTTTGCTATCTCCTTTACTTTTTTATCAATTTCTTTATTCGTTAAACTAATTCGCTTTTTAATTTCTTCCTTATCGCCACCTTCATCTATAAGTTGACGCTCGTATGTAGCTACCTGTTTTTTCAAATTTTGATAAGATATATTCAATGCCATTCGTTTAGCATCTTCTTCATCCACACTTAAGACTTCTTCGCCGTCATCAAGCCCTTCTTTTTTAATCATGGATTCTAACTCAATCATTGTCTTTTTATTCGCTAGAATACTGGCTCTTTCTACCTCTTTTTCTTGTTCCAAACGTTGCATTTGAGAAACAGATGCCTTTTTCTGAGATTCTAAATCTACAATTCCTCCCTTGGCTCTATAATTTTTTAATTGATTGAGTTTTTCATCTAAATCCTTCTTTCTAGCATTTACTTGCTCTTGTAAATAAGAAACGGTTCCAGCATCTTGTCCTGCTCGGATATTTTCAAAATATTCTATAAAAGAATTGATATAAGTACTAGCTCCAAAATAAGATAAGTCAGGATCGTTCGAAATAAATTCTATATTTAAATAATCGGTACTCCCAACTCTAGTAATACTCAAATGGCCATTTTTAATAGCATACAAATCATAACCCAATGCCTTGGACACTTTATTGAAATACAATTCATCCTCTGAGTTTTCGAAAATGGGCGTCTTATCTTCCATTTGTTGTGCCAGCAAATCAGATAAGTAACTTAACTTCGTTTTATCAAGCCCATCAAAGTTTATTTCTTCTTGAGGCTTAAAAGTTTTTTCACCAGATTCTAATGCCTGCAAATCATGATGTACCAAGGCAAAAGTTAGTAAATTAATACACTGCCTAGAGGTCATAAATTCCAAAAGATTATCAAACCGCATCTCTATCTGCAATTGCTGTATAAAGGCATTCTTATCCTTCGTATTAATACCCGTATAATCTATTACCCCTGTTGAAATAACAGAGTTAGATTTGTAGACGGAAGATTTAAATTGAACAAATAGATAAGCGATGGCTGCCGATAGAATCATTGCCAGAAGAATAATCCATTTCCTTCTCCAAAGTATATTTAAATAATACTGAACCTCCATCAGAGTTTATTTGTCAAGTGTTATTAATAATTAGGTTCTAAAGAACACAATGGGTCTTTAAAATAACCTATTTGAATGAGTAAATTGGAAAATGATGAAATGAATAAATAAACAGATGAACTACCTGTATTCAGTCATTTATACATTCAATTATAGACTCATTGAAATAGAAATGCAAAGCAAATAGCATCCTTACTGGAGAGTAGGAGATGAGGAAGTAAAGAAGGAAGATACCAGATGAATTCTGTTGATTTCAAACGAATGGTATCTTTCTAATACTCGTCATTCTAATAGCAATATAGCCTACCTATAGTAGCTGCATAGCTTGCGAAATGCAATGAAGGGGGGAAGTTCTGAGTTGTTAAATAGGGTTGTGTATTTAAAAAGGAAAGAGTATAAGAATAGTAATTCTTAAGTGTTGTGTAGTTTCCTCCTTTTAAAATTTCTTCGGGATAATCTAAATAGTGTTTTTCTCAATGTGTAACCGACTAATAAAGAAATAATTCTCTATTTTTATAGGACAAATATTATTTTTTATTGGCAATTAAAACAGTAGAAATCTTCAGAATAGTTGTTACTATTGAACAATTTTAGCACAAAAATACCATAAATTCAAGTAAAATAGAGGGAAGGGGATGAATATACTTTATTTGAATATAAAGTATTTATAACGCAATTAGATTATAGTGGAAGGATTTTGAAAGGGAGGTGTTATTAAGAGAACGTTATAGAGGGAGGAATTGTTTTGTAGAAACTGTTTTTGCTACGTTTATTAAGACTATATATAGGTTTAGAAGTCACAGAGCTATTTATAAGAAGCCAGAAGCCAGAAAGCAGATCGTTCTATTTAGCTTAGACTAATGGAGGACTTGATGAATGAACACGGAGACACTGAGCACACGGAGCTTATATAGAATTTAACCTCTGTGAGCTCTGTGCCTCTGTGTTCTATACTATTGTTCGGATACGGCGGGTAGCAAAAAAAGATGACAGGCACTTTCAAAGTGCCTGTCATCTCTCAATGAATTCCTTCAATTGAATACGAAATCCGTCAACATCATAAGTCTGACATCTGACAGTCCTGTAAAGACGATCTGACCTCTGACAGCAAAGCAGTCTTCTTTCAATATTGCACAATCTTCTGCGCCATTTCATTAGAAATAATAGGTGTTTTGCCAGGATAGGTTCTAATCGCCACCTCCAAGCAATCTATAGCACCCTTTAGATGCTCCTCTTTCAGTACATAAGCAATCCGTACCTCTTGTAAGCCCAAACCTGGCGTAGCATAAAAACCACTAGCAGGCGCCAGCATCACCGTATTTCCTTTATAATCAAAATCGGTCAACAACCATTTGCAAAACTTCACAGAGTCATCTATCGGTAATTTAGCCAATAAATAAAAAGCTCCTTTTGGCTTTTTACAAACCACCTCCTCCATATTCGATAAGCGCTCAATTAAATAATCCCTTCTACGGACATATTCTTCTTTGACACCTTCTATATAAGCAGGTCCTACATCTAGGGTAGCCTCTGCCAGTATTTGCCCAAAATGGGGCGGACTTAAGCGAAATTCTGCATATTTATTAACGTTATCTAGTATTTGACTGTTTTTTGAAATAATTGCCCCTACTCTGGCACCACAAGAGCTAAATCTTTTTGAAATAGAATCTATTACTACTACATGTTCTTCCAGTCCTTCTAAACGCAATACAGAGTAAAACTCTTCTTCATAAGAAAATTCTCTATAGACCTCATCTACAAATAAAAATAGATCATGCTTTTTGACAATAGCCCCTAATTGTTCCAATTCTTGTTTAGAATAGACACAGCCTGTAGGATTATTAGGATTACAAATAAATATCGCTTTTGTTCTAGGCGTAATATATCGCTCAAACTCTTGTGGACTTGGTAGCGCATAGCCTGTTTCAATGGTAGAGGTAATTGCTACTAGCTTTACCCCTGATACATAAGAAAAGGCATTATAAATCGCATAAAAAGGTTCTGGTATAATCACCTCATCTCCAGCATCTAAGCAAGAAAACATGGAGAATAAAATACCCTCAGAGGCACCATTGGTCACGATAATATCCTCATAACTAAGGTCTTTTGCACCAAATTTTTCATAATATCCTACTAATTTCTTTCGATAAGAAGTAAAACCTTTAGAAGGACTATAGGGAACCATGTTACTTTCTGTGGCGGCTTCTCTTACTTTCGCTAATGCCAAGGCGGGTGTTTGAATATCTGGATTTCCAATGTTTAAATGAAAGACATGTTTTCCATTTTTCTTCGCTTCATCCGCATAAGGCCCTAAGTGTCTTATAGGGGATGTGTAAGCATCTTTTCCTCTCCGTGAAATAATTGGCATTTGCTAAAATTTAGAAATTTATAAATATTTAATAGGTTAATTGATAGTGAAATAAGCATAATTCAACACGGAAACCTCTTCGAGGTTAACACGGATGATGCTGTTACATTCCTAGAGTGTGTATAGAATGTGGGGAAAACAAATATGACTCAAAATTAGATGCTATTTTAAACACGAGGCACAGTAGTTCACATAGCTTGACGTGACATACTATCTATGCCTATATGTTTAATAAATTATGTTTTCGGAGTAGACTCAATACTTAGACTCTAAAAGTAATTATTCGTTACTTAGGTTAATTAAGTTTCACAAGAAAGATCAAAGTAGATGTAAAAGAGAAAACAGGAATGTTCTCTTATGTATAAGACGATAGATTACAAATATAAGGCATATTCACTAAGAAGTAAATAGGTTTTAAAAATATTCTACCTGCCTGGTATTTTTTCTTGTTTATTAGTTCAACATTTCCCAAGGCATGCAGAAAAAAACCACACATACCATAAATAATCAATATAGAACTTAGGATTAACCAAAAAACTCCTTTTCTTTGCAGGAATTTTATAAAAGAAGTTGTTTAAGAAGCCCTAAATAACAATAAACAATCATTTAGAACCAAAAATCATTCACTCATAATAACGATAAAATGATACCTCTGTCAATTGGATGGACTTATTATTTCGTCGTTGCTAACAGAAAATTCGTAAAAGACATGGCTACATTAAATTTTGGCGGAGTAGACGAAAATGTTGTAACAAGGGAAGAGTTTCCCGTTGAAAAAGCACGGGAAGTTCTAAAGGACGAGACTATCGCCATTATTGGCTATGGTGTGCAAGGTCCTGGTCAATCACTAAATCTTAGAGATAATGGTTTTAACGTGATTGTTGGACAACGTTCTCCATCTGCTTCTTGGGACAAAGCAGTCGCTGATGGCTGGGTACCTGGAGAAACATTATTCTCTATTGAAGAAGCAGCAGAAAAAGGAACCATCATCCAATATTTATTATCGGATGCAGCGCAGATAGCGGTATGGCCTACCTTGAAAAAATACTTAACACCTGGAAAAGCATTATACTTTTCTCATGGATTTGGTATTACGTATAAAGAAAGAACAGGAATCATTCCTCCAAAGGATGTCGATGTTATCTTAGTAGCACCTAAAGGCTCTGGTACTAGTTTGAGAAGATTATTTGTAGAAGGACGTGGTTTGAACTCTAGTATTGCGATCTTCCAAGATGCTACTGGTAATGCATTCAATAGAGTAGTGGCATTGGGTATCGGCGTAGGATCAGGTTACTTATTTGAAACGACTTTCAAAAGAGAAGTATACAGTGATTTAACTGGAGAGCGAGGAACCTTGATGGGCGCTATCCAAGGGCTATTTGCTGCGCAATATGACCTATTGAGAAAAAGAGGACATACGCCTTCTGAAGCTTTCAATGAAACAGTGGAAGAAGCAACACAGTCTTTATATCCTTTAATTGCAGAAAATGGAATGGATTGGATGTATGCCAACTGTTCTACCACTGCCCAAAGAGGTGCCTTAGATTGGTGGAAGAAATTTAGAGATGCAACAGCTCCTGTATTTGCGGAGTTATACGATAGCGTTGCTGCTGGAAATGAAGCACAATTATCTATTGACTCTAATAGTAAAGAGGATTATAGAACAAAATTAGAAGAAGAATTAAAAGAACTTAGAGAATCTGAAATGTGGACCACTGGTCGAACCGTACGTGGTTTACGTCCAGAGAATAAGTAATTATTCAGCATCCATTTTTCTAACTCCTACCAGCCTCATTTTCAAATAGGAGGAGACATTTTTATTTAAAAATTTCGTTTTAGGATTGTGTACGAAATAAGATCGTAAATTTAGGGTAGCTTATTTTGTTCTTAGTTTTTCTTTGAAAGAAGGAGTATTGTTGATACTATGACTGATTTCAAAGGAAAAATAAGGGCAAAAGAAGCAGCCTAAACTACGAGGTTATTTTGTACACAATCCTTAGTAACTACGAAAGAATAAGTTCCGCATTTCGACGAGGTTCTTTTGTTCTTATTTTCCTTGAAAAAATCCTTGCATAGCAGAGCTACGGAAGTATTTTTTCAAGGAAAATAAGGGCAAAAGAAGCCGTCCAAATGGGGTAGTTATTTTTTTTGCCGTTACTTAGTTTGACTTTAGCCATTAGCTTCATTTAAGTACCAGACATTTGAAAGAGATAAGGCATCCAATGGATGAATAAT
>CAYOBX010000327.1:0-7002 GCA_964402245.1 uncultured Saprospiraceae bacterium
TTATTGGAGTTTAATTGGAATCTTGCTTTGTGGTTTTGCCATCGTAGCTGGTATTGTCGGACGTAAAAAGAAACTCAATAAACGGCTTGCTAATCTAGGTATTTTGTTAGGAAGTTTAGGACTTGCTGCCTTGCTGGGTGTCATTGCTTTAATGACCTTTTTCTAAACTATTCAGCTATTAGCTTTCAGCAGTTAGCTATTAGCCAAATTAGGCGCTGACTAGTTTCCTATTTAAAAAAATGATTACTCTAACTAATTAACACTTTGAAGCTAAAGGCTGACAGCTAATAGCTGATTGCTAAACCGTATGAAAAAAATAGTACCATTATTATTGGCTCTAGGCTTGGCAGCTTGTGTGCCAAAACAAGAGGCGATTAACGTCAATCCGTATGTAATAGGTGCAGACAAACCTTGGATAATCGCGCATGGCGGATCCAAAGCACTTTTTCCACCCAATACAATGATGGCGTTTCAAGGTTCCGCCGATTTAGGGGTGGACGCGCTTGAAATGGATATAACGATGACCAAAGATGAAGTGCTGGTCACGCACCATGATTTAACGATTGATAGATTGTCCGATGGTGCTGGTTTGATGCGAGATTATACTTACGAAGAATTATTGGAATTTAACTTTGGGGGAAGTTTTCAAAATTTGGATGGACATTATCCTTATCAGAATAAGCCTGTTCGATTGACGAAGTTAGAAGATGTTTTTATTCGGTTTGGTGAGATGCCGCTGATGGTAGAAATCAAGGATAGAGCCGAAGATGGAAAACGGGCTGCTGAAATCCTGAAAAATTTTATCAAACAATATCAATTAGAAGATAATATTGTGGTCGTTGCTTTTTCGGAAGAAGTACTCGCCTATTTTTATGAAATCACCAATGGAGAAATTCTGATTGGCTCCTCTGTAGAAGAAACGAAGGATTTTATATTTACAGGTTTGTCGGCAATGGAATTTTTATACCGTCCAAATGCGTCCATTATTGCTATTCCAACATCGAATAGTGGTATCAATTTAGCTTCAAAAAGAGTGATTCAATCTGCACATCGTAGAAAAATGGCCGTTCATTATTGGACGATTAACGACAAGGAGGAAATGAAAAAACTAATCGAACTAGGTGCGGATGGTTTAATTACGGACCGACCAGATTTGATGGCAGAAGTATTGAGAGAATTAGGATTTTGAATATCTCCAAAATCAATTCCTCCCCTTATTGAAAACCCGTTATCTATTGCGATTCTCCATAGTTCAAGTGAAGCAGCAATTACTGAGAATATTGATAAAAGAATATTCTCTTCTGATGACTCATCAGTTGGTTTCAAAAACATAAATGAATCAGGGTCTGTCCAAATGGTTTGGAAACTAACCGCACCAATGTCATTGGTAAAAGCCGCATTAGGTATATCAACGGTAGCACCAATCTCTGGTAGTTTTCCACTAGTATAAATCGTTCTATTTCCTGCCCATATGACTTCAAATATTTTTTCTTGTGGCTTTCCCTCTTTATCCAAATAACCTTTAATCATTTGTATTCGACAAGTTATATCTAAAACATTTATCGTCAAAAAATAATATAATTATTGACGGTATAGCCAGCCGTACAACAACATGTTTAAAGTCAAATAATATGAAATGTTGCAAGCTATTCATCGAAAATATCCGAATAACTTATTGCAAAAAGGGGGTATGGTGCTAATGGGTACCCCTGGTGGTGTGGCGAGCACCTCGTTGGTTGATGCGCCTAGCGGGCATCATAGGGCTAGACCGCTTTAAAAAATTGGGCAGCATCACCTCCGAAGAAAGTATCGCTAAATTTTTGAAAAATGGAGATACCGTGCTCTTTATGGGAGAAGGATTGGCAAGTGTTGAAGTGGGGATTGTGGAATAATTTTTTCGCTATTTGGTCATTATTTTTTTTCGATGAGCACTCCCCCAATCGTATAACTCTCGAATAATGCCAGCAGAAGAAAGACCATAAGGAGTAATTTCATAAACTACCGTTATTGGTCTAGTATCCATAACGGTACGAGTAAGCAATAGGTTAGCTTCCAAATCTTTTAATTCTTTAGATAACATTTTAGCTGTTATCCCAGGTATCTCTCTTTGTAATTCTTTAAATCCTTTTTTCTTATAATAAAAAAGAACCGTAATAATAGGGATTTTCCATTTGCCACCTAAAACTTCTATCGCATCTCGAACTGCTAATAATTGTTTGCCACAGGTAGGGTTCTCGCAAGGGTCTAAGTTTTTTTTCACAATTATACTTTAAGGTGGTATCCTTTGGGAAACTAGTATATTTTTTAAATCTAGTAGTAAAATTATACTTATTCTCTTAGTTTTGCAAGCATTAACACAATCAATCAAATAAAATCAATTGAGTGTAATTAATCTTTTCTCCATCTATTTTTTCATCGTAAATTAAACTTTAATAATGACATCCATTTTAAATAAAAAAAATAATTTTTTAGTCTTTTTGATTTGCACTCTTTTTATATCTTGTTTTACAACTCAAGAAACCACTCAAAAAGTAATTCAGGAAACCACTCAAGAAATAACTCAGGAGGCAGCTAAACACTATACCATTTCTGGGAAAGTTGAAAACCCTCAAGAAAATGGAAAGGTTATTTTGACTAATTTTAATCCAATAACTCAAGTTAAAACACCTGTAGATACGGCTGCTATTGCGGCAGACGGTAGTTATCAATTAAATTTTGAATTTAAAGAACCTGATTTATTTCGTGTAGACTTTTTTAAAAAGCAAAATGTGATGCTAGTGGTAGCTGAAGGGCAAAACAATATCCAACTTGATGTAGAAGGGGTATCCAAAGGACATGTTTCTATTGCTGGTTCTCCAGATGCACAAAAGTTATTGGCCTATGATAATTTTCGACAGGAATCTTATATTAAGGTAGTTAAACCAACTTACGATACGATGAGAGCCGCAATGGATAGAGCTGACCATGAGGCCGAAATTGAGGCCGTTTTGAATTACACTAAAGCCAGTAAAGTCCATAGACAAGAATTAATTGATTTTACGACTAAGGAATTAGGAACTTCTATAGCACTTTATGGTTCTATGCTGCGATGGACAGGAGATGAAGAGATTGATAAATTAGAAAATTTGGTGCAAAATTTTAAAAAGATACACCCCAGTCTAAAAATGACTGGTATTATGGAAGATAAAGTTCAACGATTTAAGAAGACTGCAATTGGTGTGATTGCTCCAGCCATTGCCTTAGTAGATACATCAGGCAATCCACTCAGTTTAGCGGATATAAAAGGAAAATATACCTTAATCGATTTTTGGGCTTCTTGGTGTGGACCTTGTTTATTGCAAATTCCAGATTTACAAAAAGCCTATACAACTTACCATTCAAAAGGATTTGAAATACTTGGCGTATCAATTGATGCCAAGGGGGAGCGTTGGAAATCAGCGATTGTAAAATACGATATGGCATGGCCACAAGTTTCTGATTTAAAAGGTTGGGGCGCACAGCCAGCAGCAGATTATAATGTAACCTTTATTCCCTTTAATCTCCTTATTGATTCCGAAGGAACCATTATTGCCAAAAATCTGCACAGTAAGACTTTACAAAATAAATTAGCAGAATTATTTGAGTCTTCGACGAGCTCATCGAAGTAGTTAAATTCTTAAAACATCGAGAATTAGAGTAGGTTTAGATATGCCAAATCTTAAAGATTTGGCATATCTTATTTTGTTTATAAGCAAATACGCCTCGAAGATTGTAATCCATGAATATTCGCTCCGCTTCATAAGTCGTGAAACGTTTTAGGTTTCCGTCAACAGCTCGATTGTAATTTGAGGTGTGGGCACTAGTAAATCTGGGAACCATACCTAGGCTTGCGCCCAACTGCATAGCAAGCTTAGAGGCTTCTATCAAAGGCGACCGATTCTCTCGGCTGGGCTCCGTTATTTCATGGCGACGACAAGCAGCCATATACATACCAACGTTTCCTAGTAACTCAAAGGATGTTTCAAAATCAGGATCAATAGCATCTTTAGATTGCAATATATCGGCAATATGTAATCGTCCTTGTTCTGTCAATTGTGCTTTGATATCATCTCCAATACCTTCTACATTTAAAGGATCCCCATTTTGAGCTCGATACAGATCTTCAAGACGGGTATTCATCCTGACGAAATCTGTACGAATCCAATGATCGAATTTTTCGGAAAGGTAATTTCTTGTGTTCATGTGTACTTTCGTTACTTAATCCCTATTAGTCGAGGTAAAAAGGAAATGGTGGTGAAACGGATTTTTTAGTTTTGAATAAGTTCAATTAGAGTTCACCAAGTATAAGTAGGTGGGTCCATCCCATTCATTCTCACATAGAGATTCGCTTTCGCTCGATGATTCGCTAAATGATCTTGCACATAAAAGAGCGCAAAAGCCCTATTGACTTCATTTTGACTGTGATACATAATGCACATTTCGTCCAATTGTTTCTGTTCAATTGTCTGAATAACATTCGTTGTATAGGAAAAGCCTTTTTTCATTAATTCAATAATTTCTGCTTTAGTCATGGTGTCGGCTTTCAAACGGACAGGTTGAACCTCCATCCCTTGCACATAGCGTTTGGTGAGCAATTCGGTAGAAGTAGCAATATGCACCATTTGTTCGGCAAAGGTTTTGCTGACCTCCGTCGGCTTATAGGCGTACAAAGAATCAGGCATAGCATCCGCAACTGCTAGGCAATGTTCTATCGCCTCTTCCCACACGGGCAAGTACATTTTAGTGAAAGGTGTTTTGGGCGATACCTCTTTCTGTTGCTGATCCTGTTGTGTTATTTGAGAGAAACTGCTTAGAAAAGAAACTAGTACACACAATAGTAATAATGTATATTTTTTCATGCCTCTAATTTTATACTTACTTTTAAACTAATAGTCCAGCCAATCGTTTTTGGATAATTTCATCGGCCTCTTTCATAATACGGTCAATTAATTCTTTAGAGGTAGCGATTTTGCTAGGTTTTTTTATAAAAAAATCTAGCAAAATCGCTACCTCTAAAAAAGAATATCAAAACTACTGAAGACGACATCCTCCTTTATAATGCTCCTAAAGATTGAATAACTGCTTTCTCTGATTCTTCTTGTTCTATAATAATGGGAGAAGCTACCCTTGCTTCACAATCGCTGATACCGCAACGCTCGCAGGTAGTGTGTACTTCTCGGTATTTTAAATTTGGATCAGAAATGAAATTAAGAATACTTTTAAGCTGAGGTGTTACTAACAAACCAAGAGTAACACTCGCTCCTTTTTTAGAATTTTGAAAAGAAGGTTTCGCCAAGGAGATACATAAGTACTCCTTATCTGTATTCCAATATTTTGAAATTTGTGCATCAGCAAAAACAATTGCTTTTTTAGAAAAGCGTAACTCTTTGATACTAGTAATGGAGACCCATCTATTACAATAATGTTCATCTAATTCATTATTGTATGGACTATGTAATTGGGAAAGGTGTAAATCCTTGGTCATTTGAAAAGACTGCAAATCTTCGCTTCCTGTTAATCGAATAAAAAATAAATCTTCTAAACCAAAATGATGCGGCAAAATATTGGTCAACCGCTGTAAAAACATTTCGGCAGTTACATTATATTTTTTCAATAAATTCAAAATAAGACTGGGTTGCCAAGTATTTTCTCTCGATAACTTATGGATATCTTTGACCAACTTTTTTTCTTCCATTAATAAAGCGCCGGCAAAATGGGAGGCTTTATAATTGTTCAATAGTTTTTCAAATGAATCTATAGTAATAATCGTGGTCTCGTTAGGGCGTTCGGTAAGTCCTAAATATTGAAAGCCCAATTCTCTGGCCAATAAAAAGTTTTTCTGTGCCTCTGATAAACCTTTTTTAATATAAAGTGTCCGTTTATCTTCACTGAAATAAGAACGAATATGTTGTAGGTTTTTCTGTTTTGCCAAGGTTTTTTTATCCACCTTTATGCTATAAATCTCCTGTAACTGTTCCTCTAAAAAGTCAACGGTAAAGGGAAGTGTTCCTTTTATAGAATATTCTTTTTTAAATTGCTCCGTAGCCTTCTCTAAGTCTGGAAAATAATTATTGTGCATATCCTGATAAGAACGTAACGCTTCCAAATAAAACAGCTCCTCCCCTACTTGATAATTCCTTGCTATTTTAAAAAGGGTGGATATAAATGCATTGACCCGATCAGGCGTTTGGGTAAATAATTCGATTAACTTTTCAAGGCTGATTCCAAAATCTTCTAATGGAAAGAGTTTAAAGAATTTGGAGGTTAATAAATCGATGATCGGCTGCAACTTCTTGGAAGCATTAGTAGATACCATATAATTATAGTCCACCCCAAGTGCTGTTGCCAAAGTGGTAATCTTATCGGGCTTCGGGTATCGTTTTCCTTTTTCAATATCATTTAAATAGGAAGTGGATAAGCCCGTCTTTTTAGATAATTCTTGATAAGATAACTCTTGCTGTTGCCGCAAATAGCGGACTTTAAATCCAAGTATTAATTTTATAATTTTGCTATCAGTTTGCATAGAATTCTGATTTTAATATGCTGTTCTCCTTCTTTGAATTATTATTAGCTTTAGTAAAAAATAAATAACTAATATATTCAGTCGTAAATATAGCAATTTTTCCATCAAAATAGAATAAAAACTCTTTAGCGGAAATTCCGCTAAAGAGTTTTTCATATGTTGTAGTCGTATTTAAAATTTTATTTAAGGGCGTTGGAAATAATGGGTCGTCAAGTAAAAAAGCGGTATAACTGATTGTTTACTTTTTCTAAAAATCTACTCATAACCACTTTTTCACACCGTGCAAAGTATAGATGGATACCTTAACAATCGACAACTTTACTCTCACTGAATATCTCTCCATAAAAGGAATATATAGAGAAGATATGTGTAGGTACTCAACTCCATTGGAGACTTGATTTATAATAATGAAGGGTTTTCTTATAAAAAGAATATTGCCTAAAAAATCAAGTTACAAACTT
>CAYOBX010000328.1:0-6974 GCA_964402245.1 uncultured Saprospiraceae bacterium
ACCAATTAGAGTCTGCAGACAATGTAGCTACTAAGAAGATGATTATCATCGAATAATTATTCTTTTTAATGATGAGTTTTTAATGATGAATGATGAATGAGAAATGAGAAATACTAGATGTTGACCTGCACTTAGGTCAACATCAAGTATTCATCATTCATCATTTTTCATTCATCATTTTTTAACTCATCATTTTTTTAACTCATCATTTTATTTTAAACTTATCAAGGCCAATTATAAAACAATAAAGAACTAAAAAGAAAAATTCTAAAAACAGAAAAGTATCAATATTTTAAAATGAAGTAACTAAAAAGTAAACAAAATATTTTACTTCATCTTTCAATATTGAAATTAAGACATATACTTAAATCGGTTTTTGGGATGGCCTCTCTTCATTTTTTTTGAAGGGGGGCTTTTTTTATTTAATGATGAATGATGAATGAGAAATGATGAATTACTTGATGTTGACCTAAGTGTAAGTCAACATAAAGTGATTCATCATTCATCATTTCTCATTTATCATTTTTTAAAATTCCCATTCTTCTATTTTTTTATCTTAATGCTATTATTTAGCATTTGATGTTTTAAATACTTGATAATAAATGGATTATGAAGAAAGGATTAAACTTTTTACTATGTTTTTTTTGTGATTTATAATAAAAATAAAATTAGCTTACTTGCTTCTTATTTTGATATGATATACTTTTGTCATGCAATTACAACAAACAGAAAGGTGTTAAAAGTCACCTAAGATAGAAACAACAATCCTTTATCCAAAATTCAGAAACCGTGAACATTAAAACATTACACTCCGTATATCTACTCCTATACTTCAGATTCCTGAAGTCTTCATTTCTCACAATTACAAGGCTGGTTCAACAACTAAAATATAGCTTGTTTTATCCTGCTCCTTTCTTTAAGATTCAACTTATTTGATATATTCCAAATAGGATAAGAAGTGATTTCAATACCTAGGCGTAACCACTAAATTTATTTGATAGGTTCGATTAAATACCTACTAGGAATCAGCCAAATAATTTTGGCGATTACATAATCACTGTTTTATAGCCTACTCTATTAAGGGGAAGTAGCTATATTCAAAGTTGATCTTAAGTTTACCAATTTGTTAAAAATCAGGGCGTCCATTCTGTGCATTTATTTTCATAGAATGAAAGACATTGTTAAGTACTAATAAGTTTACTTAAATGAATTGTAGATTGATTATCGTTTTTCGCTGATCAATCCAATGATTTCGTATTACTTCTTCTCACTTGACATTGGAATATCTATTTCCGAAAGCCGTTTGGTTTGATGATAGTTATTCCCAAAACCGATTCCTTAGTTAGCTGTTAGCTTCATGCTTTGATTGAAACTAAAAGCTCATAGCTAAAGTGAACTAAGGAGAACACATCAGATCAGTAAAAAACAAAAACAAAGAACATGAACAATCCATGTACACCTATTGGTGCTACTGTGGGAAAGGACGCCCTATGGTCTTACCCAACAGTATTTAATAAGATTACTCGACCCGCCCCCCCCGCTATTCTACTTACTTTGTTGATGATGATCCTGCCAGGTATGGTGCATCTAGATGCGCAAGCTTATTGTACCATGATATGTAATGATGATATTTCTATATCAATTGGGAACAATTGTGAAGCAACGATTCTTTATGATATGATATTAGAGGACGGTGATAACTCTCTTACTTGTTCACCTAATGGAAAGTGGGGTTTCACAATTATAGTATTTGATGAGAATGATATAGAATTGCCAACTAGCCCAACTATACCTTATGAATACGTCGGTAGAACGATTCGAGCAAAAGCAAAACATTGGGCTACTGGAAATGCTTGCTGGACTAATTTGAAACTTGTCGATAAAATATTACCAAAATTAACTTGCCCTGTCGATCAAACTATTGCATGTACTGCAGCAATAGACCCTTCTGTAACAGGAAGTGCACATGCGGTTGATTGTTCGGAAGTTTCCTTTTCTTACGAAGATACCTTTACAGATTTAAATTGTGGAAATCCAATTGCTCAGATTTCAAGAAAATGGCTAGTTACAGATGAGGGTGGTAATAGGGATTTCTGTACACAAATAATCTCTATTGCTCAACCTTCTATTAGTCAGGTAGTCTTTCCTGAAAATTTGGATGGTTTAGATAATGCAGCATTGGATTGTGAGGCGGTAGCTGCTAATGCATCTACTTTATTACCCGAAAATACTGGTGTTCCTACGATTAATGGAAAGATAATAGAAAATAATGGACCCTGTCGTTTAATACCAACTTATGAAGATCAAATTGTTCAAAGTTGTGAAGGAACCTATAAAGTATTAAGAACATGGACAGTGGTCAATTGGTGCTCTTCTGAAGTTGTCGAGAGAGTGCAAATAATTAAAGTAGTAGATAGCAAAGGTCCTGCTATTAGCCTACCAGCAGATTTTACAGTATCAACTAGTACGACTATTTGTGAAGCTTCAGTAACATTACCTGCGGCAAATATTTCCGATGCTTGTTCCAGTACAATTGCTATTAGTATTCAATCGCCGTTTGGCAATTTGACCACAAATGGAGGAATGATAAATAATGTACCAGTAGGTACGTATGCTATAACTTATAATGCAGTAGATGCTTGTGGCAATACTAGTTCTGCCACCTTACAATTAACGGTAGCAGATGTTGTCCCACCCACTCCAATATGTGAAGACAGAACAATAGTCTCTATAACTAGTGATGGTGCATCTTCGGCTTTTGTACAATCTTTTGATAATGGCACTTTTGATAATTGCTGTTTAGAATCGGTGTTGATCAGAAGAATGGATACACCTGAAGATCCATTTGGCGACAATGTATCTTTTAATTGTGCAGATATAGGAACTACCGTTATGGTGGTATTAGAAGCAACAGATTGCTATGCAAATAGTAACTCCTGTATGGTAGAAGTAAATGTACAAGATAAAGTAACGCCGATTGTTACCTGCCCCGCTAACCAGACGATAGACTGTGAAACAGATTATAGCGATTTAACAATTTTTGGTGATCCAACGGCTTCAGATAATTGTGACTTTGAATTAGTTTATGAAGAAACGACAGACTTAGATAATTGTGGACGAGGTATGATTAATAGAACTTGGGTCGCGATAGATAAGGAAGGTCTTTCTTCTTCTTGTACGCAAACCATAGTTGTAGATAATCAGACACCTTGGAATGCTGATGGAAATCAAATTATTTGGCCACTAGATTATGAATCTTCTGAATGTTTAGATGCTTCAAATCTATTGCCAGAGCAATTACCAGAAGGATTTGGACAACCTGAAATTTTAGGAGCTAATACTTGTGAACTAATTGCTACTAGTTATGAAGACTTAATACTAAGCGTGGAACCACCTGCCTGTTTTAAAATAGTTCGTACTTGGACGGTACTTGACTGGTGTAGTTATGATGTAAACTCGCCAGAGGGGATAGGGAGATATGAGTACTCTCAAATTATTAAAATCTTAGATCAAGAAGCTCCAATTTTTGAGACCATGCTTCAAGATATTACTGTAAATGCTGATGGTGAAGATTGTGGCGCTATTGTAGAATTAGCCTCTGTTATTGCAAAAGATTGTAGCTCAAATGTGACTATAAATGTACAAGGAGATTTAGGTACTGGATTTGGACCTTTCACTGATGTTCAGCCAGGGATTTATAACATGACTTATACTGCATTAGATGGATGTGGTAATGCGGCTACTCAAGATATTATAGTTACTGTAAAAGATATTAAAAAACCTACACCTGTATGTTTAGGAGCATTATCTGTAACATTGATGCCTGCAACAGCGACCCTACCAGCTATGGTGGAAGTTTGGGCAAATGATTTAGATTCAAAGAGTTTTGATAATTGCTCACCTGCCGATGATCTAGCAATCACAATCCGTCAATATGATCCTGATGATAATACCATTCCTTTTGATGAAAGTATTGTATTTGATTGTAATCATTTAGGTTCACAAGCAGTAGAGGTTTGGGTAACAGATGCGGAAGGTAATGCGGATTTTTGTATTACCAATGTCATTATTCAAGATAATTCAAACGTTTGTGATAATGGCTTAGAGGAAGAAGAATCAATGACGGGTATCTCAGGAAAAATCGCTACTGTTAATGGTATCTCCGTTATGGATGTAGAAGTCCATTTGTCCTATGAAGATAGAAGCCCGTATATGACAAAAATTGATGGAGGATTTCAATTTCTAGATTTACCTGCTACGAATGAATATACAGTAACTCCTAGAAAGGATTTCAATCTATTAAATGGCGTGTCCACTTTTGATTTATTAATCATGAGAAAACACATTCTCAAACTGGAAGAAATTATTTCTCCGTATCAATTAATTGCGGCTGATATTAATAGATCAGGTACGATTACTTCTTTTGATATGGTAGAATTGAGAAAATTAATCTTAAATATATATGACGCTTATCCTAATAATACTTCTTGGAGATTTGTACCTGCTGATTTTGAATTTCCTGTAAATAACCCACTTAGTGAAGATTTTCCAGAATCTATTGTAGTCAATGAAAATACAGAAGAAATGGTGAATATGGCATTTGTTGCCATTAAGATTGGAGATTTAAATGATTCTGCTGTATCTATTGGTTTACAGGAAAGTACATCTAGAAGTAATGGAGAGGTGATAACATTAGAAACGAAAGATTATTCATTTGAGGCTGGAGAGCAGGTTGCTCTAGCACTTTCTTTTAAAGATATAAAAGCAATAGCAGGGTTTCAATTTGCTTTAAATTTCGACCCGAACATTTTAGCTTATGAAGGATACAAAAAAGGAAGTTTGAATAATTTGTCTGCAAGCAATATTGGTGAGCGACAAATATATAAAGGAGTGATTTTAATTAGTTGGGAAGATATTAATAGTTATCCTGTCAGTGAAGAAACTTTATTTCAATTCAATTTCCTTGCAAAAAAATCAGGTAAATTGAGTGAGATACTAGCTTTAGAAACGGAGAAATTCTCGCCAGAAATCTATGATGAGTCTACTCAAACACACCCAATTCAATTAAGATTTACGGATCAAATAAGCGGAGTAAATAAAGCTAAATTATTTCAGAATCAACCCAATCCATTTACTACTACGACAGCTATTGATTTCTATTTGCCAAACGAAGCCCCTGCTAATTTATCAATTTATAATGCTAATGGGACGCTTATAAAGTCTTTCGATTATGATAATAGTAAAGGGTATAATAAATTAAAAATTTCAAGTGATCTAACAAATAATGGAGGACTATTATATTATGTGTTAACAACTACAAGACAGAGATTCGTGAAGAAAATGATGGTACTGCAAGAGAAATAAAGATGAGGACAAGCAAAAACAAACTATGTACAAATAGTAATCCCTTGAATTTTGGAATGGGCAATAGTCCCATTCCTTACAAGCTAGACGGACCAGAACGCTGGTCTCTTCATAAAGATTTACAAAATGTAAAATAGGTGATGGTAATAGGACTAAGTTGGTTGGTTGCCGCAGGGCAACCTTCCGACTGTCTTTACCTGATCTATTGTTTTACGTAGAAAGTAAAAGAGTCGATAGACTCATAAACAAAAAAGGTTGTAAAATAGGTGATGGTAATGAGACAAGCGAGGAGGTTATGAAAATAGCCTTCTTGCGGTCTTTTTTCGGATACCCGTAGCTTAGACATTCTTGTCTGAGTTGAGGAATGGATTTTTGCTCAGACAAGAATGTCTAAGCTACGAACCAAAAGTGACAAAAAATAAAAGGTTGTAAAATAGGTGATGGTAATGAGACAAGCGAGGAGGTTATGAAAATAGCCTTCTTGCGGTCTTTTTTCGGATACCCGTAGCTTAGACATTCTTGTCTGAGTTGAGGAATGGATTTTTGCTCAGACAAGAATGTCTAAGCTACGAACCAAAAGTGACAAAAAATAAAAGGTTGTAAAATAGGTGATGGTAATGAGACAAGCGAGGAGGTTATGTTACTAACGACCCTAAATTTTTCACAAAATTTGTCAAAGAATCGTAGAATCAAGTAAAAATCTGTCACTAGTTCTATAAAAAATAATCTTATCTAATACAAAACTCTCCCTTACTGTTTCATTTCTTACTATTTATAAAAACCAACTATATAATCTACCTAGTCACTTAGAGAAAGAAAATTAAAATTTAAAATAAAAAAACGAAGCTTTTATCAATAAACACACTTTTTTTCTTCAATAATGGCAGAAAAACGATCACAGTTTTTTATTAAAAAAAAACAACACTTTTTTTTTTAACACAGAAAAACAATTATTATTTTAATAATTAAGGATTTATAAATACTACAATTTTTGAATGTAAAATATAGGTGAAAATAATAGTTGACTTTACTGTCACAATAACCTAATTTTGTGTTGTACTTAGAAGTAAGGACAAAAAAGTTACATTCTTTTTAACTCTCCTTCCCTTAATTTAAGAAATGTAACAGTGTGAAATTTATTTCTACTCCCTCACCTCTAATTTTTAATTTCCCCCTCCACTTTATTTCTCCCCAGAAGAACCCTCCCTTATTTTTTAACAAAAAAATCCCCACATTTTTAACCAGAGAAGGAAGCTCCCACCTTTTCGACTAAGCAATAATCATGAATTTAAATTTACAAACACAAACTTTCAGTAGTGCGTCAACTACAAACTCAACTTTTAATTTTTTAGGAACTATTTCCCTCCAATTATTTTTAACTCTTATAGTATTCATGTTTTCTACAAGTGGATATGCTAATACAACAATTACAGATAACTATGAAGCGTATGCTAGCTACAAAAAAGAGAGTGTAACCATAAAGGCAGTTACACCTACCTATAGTAAGAAAATGGAGGAAGTGGCAACACCAGTAAATTTTGATTGTGATGGAGAGGCAACAAGAATAATATTAGAAAATGCGAATGGCAATAATAGACTAAGATTACAAG
>CAYOBX010000329.1:0-6947 GCA_964402245.1 uncultured Saprospiraceae bacterium
AGACTGGAAAAGAATAGAAGAAGATGCTCAAGTTATTGTTTTGTCGTTACTTAATTCTTTAACCTCCACACAGTTGCTAGAAAACATGCTAGATCGCTACCTAGCTGCAACAAAACTAAAGGGGTTAGAGGTAAAGTATGTACGGTAGAGAAGGAATTTTTTAAAATTTATGCCTGTTTCCTACAAAAATTAACCTTAACAATTCGTTAATCCTTAACTTTGCAAACTTTTAACGCTACTCTGGCGTTAGAATTGCAGTTATAAGTAAAATCCTTATCAAATAAGACCTATTTAAATGAGGTCAAATTTATCAAAAGCAATAAAATAAAATCATGGCTTTCGAATTCACAGATTCCAACTTCAAAGATACCGCTTTAGCAGCTGGTAATATTTCATTGGTAGACTTTTGGGCAGAATGGTGTGGCCCTTGTAAAATGTTGACACCAGTAATTGAAGAATTAGCAAAAGAGTACGAGGGAAAGGTGCAAGTAGGAAAATTAAATGTGGATAATAATCCACAAGTAGCTGCCTCTTACGGTGTAAGAAGTATTCCTACTATTTTAATCCTAAAAGACGGAGAGATTGTTGATAAACAAGTTGGCTTAACTTCTAAGGTAAAATTAGCGGAGAAGATCGAAGCAGTATTAGCTACTGCTACTCCTGCACCAGCTGTAGTAGAAGCTGCTGTACCAGCAGGTCCATTTAAATTTACAGATAGTAATTTCGATGCCTCTGCATTAAAAAATGATAAAGTATCTGTTATTGACTTTTGGGCAGAATGGTGTGGTCCTTGTAAAGCAATTACCCCTATCATTGAAGAATTAGCAACTACTTACTCTGGTAAAGCTACTGTTGGTAAATTGAATGTAGATAATAATCCAGAAACTGCCATGAAATATGGTGTTAGGAGTATCCCTACGATCATTATTCTAAAGAATGGAGAAGTCGTAGACAAGCATGTAGGTATGACTTCTAAAGCTACTTTAGCAGAGAAAATTGATGCTGCTTTAGCTTAATTTGATTTTAGCTATTAGCTTTCAGCAATTAGCTTCAAACATGACTTAGAACTAGAAGCCTTTATTTTGATAAAAACAAAATAAAGGCTTCTTTTATTAGGTACTTATAGACACATTCGGCTTGATTTTTCGTTTAGTAGAGATAAGACAGCATTTAGTTAGCAATGTCTTATTGGAAGCTAATGGCTAAAAGCTAACAGCTCATAGCTTAAACACCACAAATACATGAAATTACTAGACAATTTTGAAGTTAGAGACCTAGGAAATTTAGAATTACTAGCCAAGCAGGTAGTAGAAGGCTTTATTATTGGATTGCATAAGAGTCCATTTCATGGATTTTCTGTAGAATTTGCAGAACATCGGATCTATAATCCTGGAGAACCGACTAAAAATATTGACTGGAAGGTATATGCTAGAACAAATAAACTATTTACAAAGCGGTTTGAGGAAGAAACAAACTTGCGATGTCAAATTGTAATAGATGCCTCTTCTTCCATGTATTTTCCAAAAGACCAAGACGCCAATAAACTACAGTTCTCTGCATTAGGTGCTGCTGCGTTGATGAATTTATTAAAAAAACAGCGAGATGCTTTTGGATTAAGCATATTTGATAGTGATTTAAGGAATCATACCAAAGCCAAATCTAGTACGGCTCATTATCGCCTATTATTAACCTATCTTGATAAACTGCTCAACAACCCTGAAGATAACAAGACTACTTCCGCAGCTAAAGCATTACATCAAATTTCGGAAAGTATTCATCGACGATCTTTAGTAATTATTTTCAGTGATATGTTTGAGCAGAGCGAACAAACAGATCAATTATTCTCTGCCCTTCAACATTTAAAACATAATAAACATGAAGTTGTATTATTTCATGTCGTAGACAAGCAATTAGAGATAGATTTCGAATATAAAAATCGACCTTATCTCTTTGTAGATATGGAGACAGGAGAAGAGGTTAGATTACAATCCAATCAAGTAAAAGAACAATATCAAAAGCAGGTAAAAGCTTTTAAAGAGGAATTAAAAATAAAGTGTCTACAATATAAAGTTGACTTTGTAGAAGCAGATATTCAGGAAGGTTTTAAGCCTATTTTGCAAGCTTATTTAGTGAAGAGAAGTAAAATGGGGTGATCTAATTTAAATTAAAGCGCAAGTGTCAAGTTCAAAAACGTAACACTGGCAAAAAAAGTCCCAACGACTGCGTCATGGGACTAAGAATAAACAAAGCCCAATCTGACTTTCGTTCGGATTGGGCTTTGTTTAAGGAGTTTCTAGGTTCCCCTACTTATGTTTTTTGATGACCTTGCCTCCCCCTACAGGAATCTGCAAGCTATTCTTTTTCACTTGTTCCTGTTCTTTCTTAAAACGATACCAGGGTTTAACTTCATGGTTGTTTTCCCCAAAATAAGTCAAGAATAATTCTAATTCAAAAGCCGTCCGAAATCCAGGAATAGACTGTATTACTTCGTAGAATTCATCGACAAAGGCAACGGTAGGATATTTCATTTTACCATTCATAATCTGGAAGGCTAATTCGTGATAAGAATTAAGTCCGTTACTGACGAATCGATACGTTTGACCATTAAAGACGATGGGTTCTTCTTGTTGAGCATTTAATTTTACTGGATAGAAATTTTCATTTAAATACTTGATAAGATTTGGGTTCTTAAACGTAGTTTCATCCATTTTTTTGCACCACGTACACCAATCCGTATATATATCTACAAAAAACTTTCGCTGCTCTATTTTAGATTTTTCAGCAGCTTCTTTCCAAGTATTCCATTCTATTTCTTGAGCGGAAAGCATACCGATATTCAAAAAATAAGCAAGAATTAAAAGGTAAATAGTTTTCTTTATCATGATTGCATTAAGGATATTGTGCTATTAGTATCGATTTATTCAAACACTACTACAAAAAACAGTTTTTTTACTAGTTAAAGGTAATTACAAATTGACTTTAAAAGAATTTTAACTTGGAATGTACTTGAGGCTGTCTAAAATAGGAAAGAAAACAGAAATATTTACTTAGTCATTAAAAAACTGCTCTAAACGATTATTTCCAATTTGTAAAGTTTGTGCTATATGGCCTCCTAGTAGTGGTGCAGGAATAGCATTATCCCCTATAATGGGTTCATTGCCTGTAAATACGCGCGCCTCATCCCATAAATTTTTCTCCATGAAACTATTTAATAACCCAGCTCCTCCCTCTACTATTAAAGAGGTGAGTCCTTCATCATTCAAATAAGATAAGATATTATCTAATAAATGACTATCAAATGGAAGCCTTAGGTATTCACAATTTGTCGATTTATTTACAGGAAATTGTTCTTGTTCTGTAATAATAAGGCTTGACAATCCATCACTAAGCAAATTTGATTCAGAGGTGAGTTTTAATTGTCGATCTAGAGCGATTCTAAGTGGGGAGGACCCAAAATATAAGCGATTATTTAGCCGAGGATTATCTATTAAAGCAGTATTTGTACCTACCATAATTGCGCTCACCTCTCCTCTCCATTTATGAACTAAACGCTTAACATAGGGATTGGTAATCCAAATTTGTTGATCTGAAACCCCTATCATATTATTAGACGATTTTGCATATTTTAGTATAATATAGGGTCTTTTCTTTACAAAAGAGGTCAAAAAATAGCTCGTAACCTGCTTTCCTTGTTCTTCTAACACATGAGTTTTAACAGTTACCTTATGAGCTTTCAATTTTTTAATACTCTTGCCCATCACACTAGGATTAGGATCCGTTACGCTAATTACCACATTCATGAATTTATTTCGTAACAGAGCATCTACACAAGGAGGTGTTTTTCCATGATGATGACAAGGTTCTAAAGAGACATAGATAGTGGCCTGGCTTAATAATGTTTTGTCTTTAACAGAGTTAATCGCATTCACTTCTGCATGTGGTCCACCAAAATAAGCATGGTATCCCTCCCCTATTATCCTATCCTTGTAAACAATCACTGCACCAACTAGTGGATTGGGACTGACTTTGCCATGTCCAAGGCATGCAAGGTCGAAACATCGCTGTATATATGTCTTGTTAAATATCATCATTTATTTAATCAAAATTAAAAAAATTTCTCCTCTCCAGAAGTAGGACGGATAGGTCTTAAAATTTGTCTTGTACAAAACAAATCAAGGTACTATACGGAATATTCATTGTTCATGGAATTAGTTTGTTTTTTATTAAAACTTAAAAAATTAACTTTACTTGAACGTTAAATTTAGAGTCAATACATTATACTTTATGATTCTTTGACAAATCCCATGAAAGAGTGTCAATAAAAAAGAAAAATCAAGCCCACTTACCAACCCCACCCGTTTCACGATTCAGGAGCTTACACTCCTTCATGCAAGCGGTTCGGGAGAATCCTCCCTCATGCTGGTCGCTTTTGCTTTTTCCTTGACCACAAGATTTATCAAAGAATGTACTTTATTTCAGATAAAATGTAAAGTAAGTAACGACGAAATAATAAGGTCTTGATTTGGTCAAGTTTATTTTATTCTTAGTAACGACGAAAGAATAAAACCGTCATTTGGGCGAGCTTATTTTGGTCTCAGTTTTTCTTAAAAAATCCTTGCATAGCAGGGCTACGGAAGTATTTTTTAAGAGGAGCAAACACCGTTTGTGAACCGCAAAGCGGATGGGCTGCTGAGGGCAAAAGAAGCCGTCCAAATCGTGAAATTATTGTTTCGTCCTTACTAAATAAGTGCTTGGACAGAATATAGGACTTAGTAAGTCCACCTTCTATGCCTTACAGTACGATTTTTTCTTTTTTAGGCAAAGATTATTTTTTTTTAAATCTTAAAAAACCTTATACTTGCATTTATACAGTAAATGTATAACTTTGTATTAGGAATGTCTTTTTAAAAGGAATATCCACCTATTGCACTTCCAAATCTAACATTTCAAATTCCAAGAGAGTAAATTAAAAATCATTATTGCTAATCCCCTTAAGATTAATTAGCATGCAAGTATTGAATGGCAATTCGACAGCTATAATACCCTTATGTGCTAAGAATCCAAGACAAATTATATTTTTAACAAACCGATCCATTCATTGGTATTGGTATTTACAATCTTTAAATTGAGAAAGTGTTATACAAAATCAAATTAAAAAATGCAGATGAAAATGTGCTATTAGACGATCATGTCTATGAAGCATTAACAGCAGATGCCTATCTTGCAAAAGTAGACTTTGTTAATAATCTGCGCAGACATTCAAGTGGTTGTGCCGTTTTTCAAAAAACTTGGAAAAAAGCAGAAGGCGGTTACAAAACAGAGACATTGTACTTGCATCGTTTAATTGCTGAGCGATTCTTGAAGGACAATGAGTCTAAAACCAAAAATCTAGTAGGTGCCATAAACGGCAACAAATTAGATTGTCGATTAGAAAATTTAGTTTGGCGCAGTCGATCTGTAGCAAGTAGACAGCGAAAAACTAGTAGCAAAGTTGGTTACACAGGCGTTTACAAAGAAAATAATCGCTATCGTGCTGTTATTTCAGTCAATCGAAAATCCGTCCATATAGGAATGTATGATACCCCCGAAGAAGCCGCAAGAGCTTACAATAAAAAATCTAAAGAATTATATGGTGACGATGGTAAAATAAATATTATCCGACCCAAATAGACAAGATTTTAATTTTTCAGAGAAAAAGGGCATAGCAATAATCTGGCCCTTCTCTTTTAGAGTATGTCTAAATTTCTATCGGCTGAAAACCAATATTTTACGAACCTGACTTTGAAAAAATGAGTTTATTTAGTTCGCTAAACGCACTAATTTTTTCTTCATCAAAACTGCAAACTATTGATTATCAATTCGAAATAAATTATTAGACATACTCTTATTTTAATTAACCTATGATAAGGTTTTTATATTTTTTCTTAATTTTAATTTTAGGGGCCTGTAAACCTTCCTCTCCTAACACTACGATTCCCCTCCCTCCGACAGTTACTTCGGAATCTCTACAAGTAAAAAATACTAAGACTTTAAAGCCTACATGTGAGATTTCAGGAGAAATACTAACTCATAATCAACTATGGCTACCTAATCACTCCTTAATAGTCTGCATAAGTTCAGATTCTACCACGATAGATACTACTTTTGGAAATAGTCATAGAATAGTATCCCTTTACAATACAGACAATTGTGAACAGGCATTGAGACTGGTATTACCAATTAATCGTAGTCCTGATTTTCCTTACTATCTAGCGGATAGAAATTATAATAATAACAGCGATATTATCGCTATCAAGGGTATAGATCATTTTTATTGCTTAGATTTAAACAAAAAAAGACTATTACCGCCGCTACGTCCTACTTTTAAATCGCCTAGATTAGGGGTAGATGCACAATCTAATCAAATTCAAAGGTTAGAGGTCTGGGAAAATTTTATTATTGGGTATGCGCAAGATCAAGGCGCATTTGTATTCCAAATAAACACACCTGGCAATCCAACTGTTGTATTGCCATTCACCGAATATAAAGTCAAGGAAAACTTATATCATAGCTTATTTCTTTTGGCATCAGAAGATAAGGTTCAAGCTATCATTCCTACTTATGACTGGGAAGCTGATCGTTTCAAAATTAATCCGTTATTCAAAGAACCTATTAATTTACAAAAGGAAGTAATTTACAAAAAATCGAATAATCAATATTTGGTATTAAGAGATGCTGACTCTAAACAAGGAATTGCTATCGATCTAAAAGCTCGTAAAAAAATAGACCTACCGACTACTATTCAACTGCAACAACCTAAGGAGATTGAGGCTTATTTAGGTAATAGGTAATAAGGGCGAGCGGCTATTTAATACCTATTACTTAAAGGGTTTTCTTATAAAAATGTATTCGTTAAAAATTAGGCTAAAAACGACAAGTTTATCGAGGTAGTTGACAGTTGACTTTAA
>CAYOBX010000330.1:0-6914 GCA_964402245.1 uncultured Saprospiraceae bacterium
AATGGCTCCCTCTAAAGTAATATCGTAAACATACTTGTTGCCCATTAGCCAGAAATTTCTACCAACTCCATTTTTATAAGAAAGCCCTTTAGGTAATAGGTACTAAGCGACCTTATTACCTATTACTTATTACCTACTAAGATTTATCTTGTACTTTTTGTCTTTATAGATATATTCCATTGTCTCCATTCCTTTTTCATAAGGCACTGCAAAACGGTATTTTACTCCCTCCTCTCTTTTTATTTCTGAAGCATCGTGACTATCTCCCTTATGCGTATGAACAATAGCAGGGTCTGCTAATTGAATACTAGTGGTATTCGTGCCTTTTTGGTCTAAGAAATTTAGCTTAATTGAAGTACCATTCACTTGACTTTTCTTTGGTACTCCATTAGTCGTTCCTTTATATTCAAAAGATAAGTTGGACTCGCTTGCATTTAACTCCATCAGCACTACTTTTTCATATCCAAATATATTATACTGAATTTCTTCTTGTTCCGCAATTAGATCTTTTGATTGATTTTGTAATTTAGTATAGTATTCATCAATTACAGAAGAACAAGTTCGCTTAAAATCCCGAACTATTTCGTCTCCATCATCTTGCATAATGCATAGGCCATCTAATGATCGATACCAATTAACTTCTTCGGCATCAATGAAACGTTGGCAGCTTCCTTCTTCTAAATTATTATCAATATTATATTGCTCGCATATCTCTCTAGTTTCAAAGTAAACATTTGCCTCTGACATATACCATTTCTTCCCATCTACATGACTAATAGGAGAACAATCTCCTTTTGGAAATCCATGTTTGGTATTAAAAGCTTGGCAGTTTGTTAGATTTTCAAAGACATTGGCTCCTTCTGGATGCTCAAAACATACACAATGATTATATTCATCACTTAAATTAAATATGGCATGTGCCGTTTCGTGAATAGCTGTTCCATGATTATACGTTTCGGAGGTAAAAAAACTATTAGAGAGAAATCCAATATTTCGCTTCAGATAAGTTCCATCTCCATAAGGCAATTGGTGTAATAAACCAAATGCATCTATTCCCTGAATTAGATCATTTTTCAAGAACTTAGGATATAGTTCTTTATTATAATAATCATCAGCAATTGCTGCTCCATCCATTTCATGCTTGGTGTAGTAAAATTGCCACAAGCCTTTATTCTCTTCTATTTTATTATTGGCGTGATACCCATTATAGATCAACGATTCCACATCAGATAAGAAGCCTTTCCAATCTTCATTATAATCTGTATCTGGTAAAAAACATAGATTAATAGATTTCTTTAAAGGATTAGTCGTGGTGGCATATAATAATATTTTCTCATCACCTAATAATGGCTTACCCGCATCAAAGAGTGCTAAACGCTCTGTGATTGCTCCAGAAGGATTATATACTTTGAAAATGTATTCTACGTTAGAGAAATCCTTAAAACCTGATTCAAAGGTATAGTCTATTGCTACTTTATTGGTAGTGTTCTCATAAGTCCAAGATTCTACCAAACCCCATTGACTAGTTTTTTTTCTTCGTTTCGAAGGAACTCCTTCTTGATCTACAAACAATTCATATTCATAGATATACAGCTCTACTTTAGTAATCCCTTTATTATCCTCAATAGCGGATTTAAAATGTACTGGTTGGTTTTTTTTGGGGTGCAATGGACTATGTATCCAATGATCAAAGGAAGCACTACCTATAACAGGTTCTGGATAGGCGGCTGGTTTTGTGGTAGTACATGATTGCCAGAATAAACTGGTGATCAAAATACTAAATAGAATTATTTTTCTCATATCTCAGGGATTATGGTTATGAAATTTTTGGGGTATTAAATAGTTGTATTACAGTAACGTTGATTTGGCTTTAAATAGTTTTTTAGAGGGAACGAATTGATTTTGTTTTTTTGCAAAAAAACAAAATCAATTCGTTCCCTCTAAAGAGATATATTAATCATACTTGTTGCCGAATGCCAAGCTAGAATACTATAAATTATCAACAAAACATTTTTTAGTTTTTTAATGTGATTTCAGCGAAATGTAAAATTAGAAGCTCCTTTTATTAGCTTATTGATAGTTTCCTGTTAAAACCTTAATGATTTAACTCTTGGACAAAGACGGAAGGTATAGAAAGTATTTTTACTACGGACAGGATAAAATACCGAATTTATTTTTGAATTAGACTTCCCAAATCTTGAAGATTTTGTAAGTCTGTCAGGATCAAACTTACAAAATCTTCAAGATTTGGGAAATTTCATTTTCGGTAATTTATCCTGTTTCAAGTATAAGTCGAATTGATAAATGTCAAAATAGCTATATAAAAATTAAATACTTACAATTTCAATATAAACTACTTATTCCACTTATGCAACTGTTTTAACACTGCACGAAAATCTTTTGGTGGAGGAGCAATGATAGATAAGGGTTCTTTTGTAGTTGGATGAACTAAGCTTAATTGGTGGGCATGTAAGGCAGAACGGGATAATAGCGGTCTTTCTTCTTGACCTTTTCCTAGTCTAAATCCTTTGTGTTTAATTTGAGATAATTTAAATGTAGAATGACTTCCATACATCGCATCTACCATTAATGGAAATCCAATAGATTCAAAATGTACTCGGATTTGATGCGTTCTACCTGTCTTTATATCTGCTTCTATTAGGGCATAATTTTTAAACTGCTCTACCACTTTATATAGGGTCAAAGAAGCTTTTCCTTTATTCGTAACCATCATTTTACCTGCTATGGCTGGGTGTGGACCAATAGACTGAGCTATTTTCCCTTCGACAGGATAGACTGTTCCCTCTACAATTAAATGATATAATTTTTGAATACTTCTATCTAAAAACTGTTTACTTAAATCTTTATGAGCATTTTCATTTCTGGCAAAACAAATCACGCCACTGGTTTCTTTATCTAAACGATGTACGGTATATATTGAATCGAACTTCCTTCTAAGATCGGTTAGTATATTAGGCTTTTCCTTATCAAAACGATCAGGAATACTTAAATATTTAGCTGGTTTATTGACTATTAATAAGTCATCGTCTTGATGTAGTAGGTCTAGCTTTTTCAAATTGTATAGATTGATTTAACTACTTTATGAAATTGAACGCAGAGGTGCGGAGATGCTGAGGTGTAGTGCGCGCGTAGCTTTGAATTGTTTTTTAGAGGTAGTGATTTTACTAGGTTTTTTTATAAAAAACCTAGTAAAATCACTACCTCTAAAGTAATATAGTAAACATACTTGTTGCCGAATATCAAAATAAAGAACCAAACAAAAAAACCTTTTCCATAGGTGTATGGAAAAGGTTTTTTAATAAGTATTCTTTAAGAATTCCTAAGCCAATTTATCAGACTTCAAAGAAGCACTAATATACTGTCGATTCATACGTGCTATATTATCTACAGAAATTTCTTTAGGACATTCAGCTTCGCAAGCAGTAACATTAGAACACATTCCGAATCCTTCTTCGTCCATTTGGCTGACCATGCTTAGTACTCTTTGCTCTGCCTCTATTGCCCCTTGAGGCAATAAGTTTAAGTGAGAAACTTTTGCAGACGTAAATAACATTGCTGATGCATTCGGACAAGCAGCTACGCATGCCCCACAACCAATACAGGTAGCGGCATCGAACGCCTGAGAAGATAGATCTTTTTCAATAGGAAGTGTATTCCCATCTACTGCCTGGCCTGTATTCACAGAAATATATCCTCCTGATTGGATGATCCTGTCAAACGCAGCACGATCTACTACCAAATCTTTAATCACAGGAAAAGCTTTCGCACGGAATGGTTCTACCACAATTGTATCGCCATCCTTGAATTGACGCATATGCAATTGACAGGTAGTGGTACCTCTTTGCGGACCATGTGGCTGTCCATTAATCACCATACTACAAGCACCACAAATTCCTTCTCTACAATCATGCTCGAATGCGACTGGTGTTTTTTGCTCTTGAATCAATTGCTCATTTAAAACATCTAGCATTTCCAAAAAGCTCATATGCTCGTTGGCTATCACTTTATGCGTTTCAAAATTCCCTTTTGTTTTATTATTATTTTGTCTCCAAACCTTTAAGGTTAGGTTCATATTATCTAATGCCATAATCCTTTTTTTTTAGGTAATAAGTAGTAGGTAATAGGTAATAGGTAAGAAGGTGTAGTATGCAGTCCCTATTACTTGTTACCTATTACTTATAGGAACGTGTTTTCAATTCTATATCTTTAAATTCTAATTCCTCTTTATGTACGATTGGTTCACTATTAACATCCGTCCATTCCCAAGCAGCGACATAAGCGTATTCTTCATCTCTTCTTAATGCTTCTCCTTCTTCTGTCTTATACTCCTCTCGGAAGTGTCCACCACAACTTTCGTTACGCTCTAATGCATCTACAGCGAATAGTTCTCCTAGCTCTATGAAGTCTGCAACTCTTGCTGCTTTCTCCAGTTCTGGATTGAATTCATCTTGCGTACCAGGTACAAATAAATCTTTATAGAATTCTTCTCTCAATTCTTTAATTAATTGTCGGCCTTTCTTCAAGCCTTCTGCATTTCTTGCCATTCCACAGTATTCCCACATGATCTTTCCTAATCGTCTGTGGAAACTTTCTACCGACTGTGTTCCTTTGATATCTAAGAAATTCTGTAAGCGTTTTCTTACATCCTCTTCCGCTTGCTTAAATTCTGGACCATCTGGATCAAAACTTGGAGTTCTAATTTCTTTAGATAAGAAAGTACCAATCGTATATGGTATTACAAAATAGCCATCTGCTAGTCCTTGCATTAAAGCAGATGCTCCTAATCTGTTGGCTCCATGATCGCTAAAGTTAGCTTCTCCTAAAGAAAATAAACCAGGAACATTTGTTTCCAAGTGATAATCTACCCAAAGGCCGCCCATCGTATAATGTACCGCTGGATAAATCTTCATTGGCATCACATAAGGATTCTCCCCAGTGATCTTTTCATACATCTCAAATAAGTTACCGTATTTTTCTTCGATGACTTTCGTTCCTAATTCGGTGATGGTCTTCTGGTCTGCATTCGACATTCCTTTAGAAAAGGCTTGAGATTTTCCATATCGTTGAATCGCAGAAGAGAAATCTAAGAAGACTCCTTTCCCAGTTGGTACTATCCCATTCCCTTCGTCACAGGCTACCTTTGCTGCACGGGAGGCAACATCTCTAGGTACTAAGTTACCAAAAGCAGGGTATCGACGCTCTAAGTAATAATCTCTATCTCCTTCCGCAATATCTAATCCTGTTTTCTTTCCTTCTCGTATAGCTATTGCATCTTCCTTTTTCTTAGGGACCCATACCCGTCCATCATTTCTCAAACTTTCTGACATTAAGGTCAACTTAGATTGATATTCTCCAGATTGTGGGATACATGTTGGGTGAATTTGGGTATAGCAAGGATTCGCAAAACAAGCCCCTCTCTTCACTACTCTCCAAGCTGCACTAGCATTACTGCCCATTGCATTGGTGGATAAATAGAATACATTTCCATATCCACCAGTAGCCAATACTACACAATGTGCTGCATGACGCTCTAGCTCTCCTGTTAATAAGTTTCGTGCAATGATACCTCTAGCTTTTCCATCAACCTTTACTAAATCCAACATCTCATGACGATTGTACATTTTGACATTACCGTTGGAAATTTGTCTTGATAAAGCTTGGTATGCCCCTAATAGCAATTGCTGTCCAGTCTGGCCTCTTGCATAAAAGGTACGACTTACCTGTACCCCACCAAAAGATCTGTTGGCTAATAAACCACCATACTCTCTAGCAAAAGGTACGCCTTGTGCTACTGCCTGATCTATAATCTCTACACTTGCCTCTGCTAGACGGTGCACATTTGCTTCTCTACTTCTATAATCTCCTCCTTTTACCGTATCATAAAACAAACGATATACACTATCTCCATCGTTTTGATAATTCTTTGCTGCATTAATGCCACCTTGAGCCGCAATAGAGTGTGCTCTACGCGGACTATCGTGAAAGGTAAAACATTTCACATTATATCCCAGCTCTCCCATTGTTGCAGCAGCAGATGCACCAGCTAAGCCTGTTCCGACCACAATCACTTCTAGTCTACGTTTGTTATTGGGCGCAACTAATGGCATCGACCCTCTATAGGTAGTCCATTTTGTTGCTAAATCTCCCTGAGGTACTTTTCCATCTAGTTTCATATACTATGATTTGATGATTTTCAATTTAATTAAAAGCAATACTAATCAATCCCTACATATTTCTTAAAAAGAATAAAATTGGGATCAATGCAAATCCTAATGGAACCACTACTGAATATACTTTACCCAATCCCTGAATAAACGGCGTATACTTCTTATGGTTCAACCCAAGTGTTTGAAAAGAGGATTGGAACCCATGCCACAGGTGAAAAGCGATCACTACCATTGACAATACATAAAATATGACAAAGCCAATATTTGTAAAAGCTGCTGTTACAGGAGCATATAAATTTTTAACCTGTACCCCATCATATTCTACCAATGGGACATTTCCTAATTTCATTTGTAGCCAAAATTGGTACATATGAATCAATAAAAAAACTAAAATGATTATTCCTAACCAGCCCATATTTTTAGCAAATCCAGCCACTGTATTGGTAGATTTTGTATTATTAACTGCATAATTGCTGCCTTTTGCAGATTTATTCTTTAACCAAAGCAGAATTCCTTGTATAGCATGTAATAAAATAAAGCCATAAAGACCATAGGCTGTAAACTGAACCACTGGGTTGGTCGTCATAAATTTAGCGTACAAATTGAATTGTCGCCCTCCGTCATCTAATAACAATTGAAGATTTCCTGTTAGGTGAACTAATAGAAATATTATTAGAAATAATCCTGTCAAACTCATTATGAGTTTCTTTCCGATTGAAGAAGTTA
>CAYOBX010000331.1:0-1503 GCA_964402245.1 uncultured Saprospiraceae bacterium
CGTTATTTTGAGACATCAGAAAGAAGTAGTACACATAAAAAACAGGTGTATTTAGCGGCTAAAAGCTAACAACTCTACTACAACAAAGCAGCATTATAAGTCGGCAAGTCCTGCAATAAATCTACCCCATTGCGACCTAAAGAAATCAGCATTCTTTTTGCTCTAATAAAAGACTTTTGACGATGTTCCACATAATTTGGGGCATCACTAAATAAGCTTTCAATTTTTACGCCAGCATCTCCTGAAGAATGAATGAATTCTCCATTGCCTAAGTAAATCCCTACATGGGATATTCGTTCCTTCTTTTCAGTTGTGGCAGCCCGACCAAAAAACAACAAGTCTCCTGCTTTTAAACTACTCAGGCTATTATCTGTGGTAATCTCTACGCCTGAGTGTACTTGCTGAGAGGCATCTCTGGCAATCTGAACCCCATTTAAATAAAAAACCATTTTAGTAAAACCACTACAATCTACTCCTTTTCCAGAGGTTCCTCCCCAAACATAGGGGCGACCTAAAAAGGTCTTCGCTGTAGCAATAATATTATCTGCATTAGGTGCTCTACTTGCCAACCAAGTATCGTAATTAATGACTTCTTTTTCTGGAATATAAGCAATTCGTTGATCGGGATATTGTACTTGGATAAATCCTTTTTCAGAACCAATGGATTTTAGCAAATTACCATTGGTTAGATCAGAGACTCGATAGCTTTTATTATTTGGTTGAGCATAGGAAAAGCCAAAGTCGTTCAGGTACATCACTTTAGATGCACCAATCCAATCTTTATAATCTCCTTCCGTCATCCATTCAAACCCACCCTCATCTAGCCATGCGATATAGCCATCAGGTGTTTGTATTTTAAACCAACTATCTTCTTTGTCTAATACTTTAATAGGCGTGCCTAATAAGGCCTGCGTGGTGAGTTCTTGAGAATGTCCTTTTTTTGATCGGATATTACATACCGATACATTGACCACTCCATATTTTTTTTCGCCTACTGCTTCAGTAGGGAAGGTCTTAATTCCGTCAATCGTTTCAAAACCAGCAGCAGATAAGCGAGAAAAAAGTTCTTCTTTAGCGGTCGGTAAATTGGTTGTTCCTATTAATTTGATTTGATCTCGTTGAGGTTGTACTTGTATGGCAAAATTAGCGACCCGTCCATCTGGGGCTACTTCTTTTTTTAAAGTGTCAATAATAGTCATCGCCTCTTTTATAGACGGTCCTGAAGTACAGGCTGAAAATAGCAGTAGAATGGATAGTAATATTTGGCTTCTCATAGTTTTGGTATTTAGTAAGGACTAAATAATAAAATCCCCATCTTAGCATGTAATATAGGAATCTATTTCCAAATTTCTATGTTCTAGCTCAATAAATACGAAGGCTATAAAAATAAATGATGTGTAATAATTATTAAGGAAGTACTCCCGTACCACGGAATTTATTCCGTATTTCCGTACCACGGAATTTATTCCGTATTTCCGTACCACGGAATTTATTCCGTATTTC
>CAYOBX010000331.1:1736-6889 GCA_964402245.1 uncultured Saprospiraceae bacterium
CACGGAATTTATTCCGTATTTCCGTACCACGGAATTTATTCCGTGATACTGGTAACGGAATAAATTCCGTGATACTGGTAACGGAATAAATTCCGTGGTACGGGTAACGGAATGAATTCCGTGGTACGGGTAACGGAATGAATTCCGTGGTACGGGTCAATGATGATCCGACTCCACCACCTCTGCAATAGTGGGTGCCTTCCATTTTTCATACCCAATAGGATTACTGGAAGCTTTATCTACTGCCACTCCCGTTCGCTTTTTATCTTGGATCATGGCAATGGTCATAATGACACCCGTTACAATGATTATAAATAATAAAATGCCGGGTTGAAAACCAGCTACTTCTGCTTCTTTTGGAATTGCATAAAATAATAATACCGTAATCAATCCTCTAGGAGCAATAAATAATTGAGGTAAAATATCTGCTCCTAAAAAAAATCTAAGTAATACGACTCTAATTAAATAAATCGAAGCTATAATTAATAAACTAACAATCACCACATTAATATTAGCTAAAGAAGACAACACAATAGTTAAACCAAACACCACAAAAAAGAAGGTCCGAATCACAAAAGCCGTTTCCATCGTGATGACATGTAGGCCTTCATATATATGTTTGGCTTCCTCCATTTTAAGCCATTTAGCTAAAGGACCTCTAAAGAAGAATTTTGTGTTATTCATTAATAAACCAAAAATAAATATGATAATCAGCGAAGATAAATGCGCTTTTTTACCAATGGCATATAAAAGTAATAATACTGCTATTAACAAAAATAATTTGGTATGGCTTTTTATATTTTGGAAAATCAGGATAATCATATAACTCGCTACTAAAGACAATACAATCGTCAAAACAGTATTCCCTGCAAAACCAGCAAATCCACCGTGAGAATCTGCTTCCATATTACCTGCCAAAAAATAGAAAACCATAATTCCCAAGATGTCAGAAAAGGTACTCTCATAGATATGAAACTCCTTCTTTGCTAAAGACAAGCCACTCACACTTGGAATAATAATCGCACTCGATAAAATGGATAAAGGGGTCGCATATAACCAAGCCTTTTGACTAGTCATACCATCGACAAAATAGACTAATATTTCTGCTGCTGCCCATATGGACAATAACAAACCAATCAGAGCTACGGTAAAGGCTTTCAAGATAGGAAAATACTTATCTGGTTTCAACTCTAACTCTAAAGCTGCTTCCAACACAATCATAATCAAACCAACTGTTCCTAAAACTTCTAATATAGGTCTTAAATTTAAATCCTCAACGCCCATTGCATCCAAACCAAACTTCATAACTATCCCCAATACGATTAACATTAACACGGAAGGAACATTGGTCTTTCGAGCAATTTCTCCAAAACAAAAGGAAATAATAATAATGATAGATGCTGTAATAATAGATCCGTAAGTAGAAAAAATATCCATATTTTATAGTATGAAGTTTTTTTAGAAGTCAGAAGTCAGACCGTCCTTCCAGGACTGTCAGAAGTCAGACGCAAGACGTAGACTAAGTCATGTTTGCATCTGACTTCTGACAATAAAATGGTCTGACCTCTGACCTCTAGCTTAATTTTTATTTAATAGAACAAACATACCCCCGCTCTTCAATCAATTGCATTAAATCAGGTAAATGACCATCCTCTCGAATCATCAATTTTACATTCATAGAATGTTGTTCTCCTGAAGGCTCTCCTATTTTAGGTCGATGATTCCAATCTAAGAAAGGAGTGGTCGTAAATAGGTCCATTAACTTTGAAGGGTAATTCATTCGTTCATTATATTCCTTTGGGCTTATTTTTAGCGTATAGCTACCACCAATTTCTTCACCAGATAAAAGCATGAATCCATCTTCACTCAATTTAGAGTAATTCAAATATTGCGTTCCTTTAGTGGTATTTAATTGTATACCTAAACGATCAATCGCAGATATTATACCTTTCTGTTGGTCTACTCTTATTCGATTCCCCAAGGAAATACCTTTATCCAATTGCAGTATTCTGCCACTAATATAATTCTTGACATGACTAAAACCACCTACCAATAATAAAGCTATCCACATGCCATGAAAAGCTGGATTAATTAAGACGAACGCACTCCCCAGTAAAAGGATGACAATGGGCTCATAAAATATAAGAATCCGTTCTATGCTTTTAAGTAGAGGTAATCTAACGCTTCCTAGATACTGCGTATTCGTCAATATCTCTTTAGCAAATCGAAGGATAAAATAAAGGATAAATAATCCAATAGCCGTAATAAAGAATTGAGTCCAGCTAACATAACTTTTAAAAAAATTATCCATTTATTGTTGATTAGTTTGTTATGTTTTTTTTGAACGCTGAGGTGCGGAGATGCAGAGTCAAATTTGTTCTCTGCATCAGGGCGAACGAAAAATCATAATCGTTATAGGTAATCTCCTGATTAAATGAAGTCGTCTACGAACGACGTTCCTTCAAAGAACCTTGTTCGTTTTTCAGACCAATGAGTTATTTATTATAAAAACGACTTTTCGTTCGCCCTATTCTCTGCACCTCTCCACCTCTGCGTTCAATACCAGTTACAAATACTTATTCCTCCTAAGCATCTCTCCCAAATCATTAGCGATACTTTCATTCACTTCTAGCATGCCATCTATTTGTCTTTTCAGGATACCAATACTAATAAATCGCTGTAAAATATGACTATATTTTTCTTTAAAAGAAGCACCAAATAATCGGCGCAAGCGATATTCATTAGTTCTCTTTTCTTTAAATATAGTGGACAATAACAAGGCACCATTGGGACTTAAAAAATCAGGTAAAGGGTAAGTAGAAATGCGATCATGCGTAACTTGCTCGTCCCCCACTTTTCTAATAGACGCTGCCCAACGATTTAAAGCATCTCCTATATTTCCTCTAGCAGCAGTACATATGGCAGTACTCATTTTAGTAAATGCTTCCGACTCTATTTCGTTCCCCTCGGCATCTACTAATATCTTATGAGTTGCTCCATGCCTAATTAGGATGGCTTGCTGTATTTCTGCCACACTCATATTATTTAATTGAATTCTCGCTTGAAAAGAGTCTCTGAAAAGATGTGTTTTCTGTAAGTGCTCTTCTAACCATTTCCCCATTGATACAATATAGAATAATTGCGTTCCAAGCTGATCCATATGTTCCTGTAAATGTCGAACGTTTTGACCTAATGGGGTAGCAGGATCTTGCCATAATTCTAAATCATCAATCCATACACAAATTCTATTTTTGATGGCTATTTTTTTAACAAAATCTAAAGCTTCTTTTAGATCAGTAGTGGTCGTCCACTTTCTTCCCTCCGTATTCATGTGAGTATTCGGGCTTAAGCGAATTGTTTTTCTAGGGAAATATCTATTCGCTACCACATCTCCAAATAAAGACTTTCCTGATAATCGGCTACAACTCAATAATAAGGTTCCTCTATAGCCTAATTCCCATTGATCTACCAAATTATGAACCCGCTGCAATTCTTGTTTTCGCCCTACCCAAAAGGACTCTCCAATGTAGCCTTTTGTTTGAAAAATGCTAGTATATTGACTATTATCTGTCTTTACGCTTCGATCTTCAATGGTACGAACAATTTTTTCAGAATCGCTTAAGTTTCCTTGTTCCGATACCTTATCTCTAAATCGCTTAAGAATATTTCTTGGCCTACTTATTAATTGTGTACGGGCTTTTTTAACTATTTCATTCTCCCCAATATTATATTGGCTTAAAGTTGATTGGAGAGAAACAGGCAGGAAATCTTTTTCTGCATTATAAATACTGGAAAGATGAAACGAATCTTCCAAACGTTGCTCAATGAGTTGCTCTAATTCTTTAATCTTAGCTGTCCAGTTATTCACTTTTTTTATCATAGCCTCTAAAGGCTGACAATAGCTTGCTTTTTCAAAATTAGTAGAGGTTCCTTCTTTCAATTCATTTGCCAACAATACGGCTCTATTTCGGACATTGACCAGAGACATCTTCATATTGTGCTCTGCCCCTTCTGTTAGTTCCCATACCTCATGTAGTATCGGAACAATTTCAGAATCCAACCATTGTCGAGCATTCTTTTTAAAGTTGGCTTCTTTAGTTTGCACCATCCCCGCATTGGTATCAATTGCTACTTGCATTTTGGCTGCTAGATTGGCAATTTTGGCATCTAAATCTTGGGAAAACGAGGTGAAGATGCCAGGGATCATAATCGTATTTTCTAGTTCTTCTAAATGAATCGCTACTTTACCTGGCTTGGATTCAATATGTTCCTCAATAAATTGTTTAGCATCAGTAGAAATGACACTCAGCTGATCTAGCTCGTGTTCACAAGAAGAGATCGTTTCTTTTACTAGCTGTTTGATTTCATGAAAGCCTTTAGCCGTATTTTGAAGGCCATTTTGTTGAATTTCTGCATCTTTACATTGTTTGGCAATTTGCTCAATCTGGGCTTGGTACATGGACCAAGGATTTTCTTGAAATTGCCACTTCTTAATCTGTTGGAGATTTTTCTTATCTCCTCTTTTAAAAGTTGCTAAAGATTTATTATAAAAGCCTTTTATATCTTCACTAGCTTTTGTTAAAGTATCCTTTGAAGCTGCTTGTAGTTTTGCTAAATTTTCCTTAGTCACCTTTCCGTCCAATTCCATCAACATCGCTTTCTGCTCTTGCAACAAAATATCTCTCCACAATAGCATAAAACTTTTCGCTTCCTCGAACCATAGGTAACTCACAACATTTGCTCCTAGTAAGGCGGGGTCATTCGATGGTAGTTTCGATTGGTCTAAAAAATTAGACGTTGTACTGCCGACTTCCTCTATCGTTGCTGCTAATTTTGTAGCGCCATCTGCTAATGCTACCTCGTATGCTTCAAAAGTCTCTGCTGCTATAACTTCCTGCAAAGCATCTCCTAAAACAGAATTAAACTGCTCAGTTAATTGGGAACTATCATAAGAAGAAACTGCTGTCATTATTGTTTTTTAGTAGTTCGTATGTAGGTTTAATTATTATATCTCCTGACATGATTTAGACTTGCCACCATTTGGACGAGATTTTCCTATTTCGTTACCTAATCTTGCCGCACTTCTCTTTACAAGAAGCACTGATAGCCGCAAATATACAAAAGTCAGCAAAATAGTAGCTGTGCGGACGAAT
>CAYOBX010000332.1:0-6886 GCA_964402245.1 uncultured Saprospiraceae bacterium
TAATATCGTAAACATACTTGTTGCCCATTAGCCAGAAACTTCTACCAACTCCATTGGTATAAACGTCAACTAAGTGAATATTAGTTCAATTTAGCCAAAGTTTCTTTCACTGCGTCAAAGTTCGGCAAATCTCCTGCACTTTCCAAAACTTCCGCATATCGAATGATACCTTTTTTATCCACCACAAATGCAGATCGCTTAGAAACGCCTTTCATTCCTAATACAAAATCTTCATAAATAGAATCGTAATCGTTGGAAGTTACTTTATTAAAATCAGATAATAAAGGGAAATTTAAATTTTGTTCTGCCTTAAATTTCTCTAAGGTAAACAGAGAATCCACAGAAATAGCTACTATTTTAGCATTTAACTGCTCGTAATCTGCAATATTATCTCGCATCGTACATAATTCTGTGGTACAAACACCCGTAAATGCTAATGGAAAGAATAAAACAACTACATTATCGCCCTCAAAATCTGTTAGAGATACTTCTTTCTTCTCAGAAGAGAATAATTTGAATTCTGGAGCTTTGTCTCCTACACTTAGTGCCATATAATTTTGTTTTTAAATATTAATGTTTTTTCTTAATTCAGTCGTAAAATTAATAGCTTTCAAATAAAGTTTTGTTTAGATTTATTAGATTGTATAACTATAATAATTAGATTAAAGTTCTCTTTCTTAATAATCAGCAACAAGTATGTTTAATATATTTCTTTAGAGGCAGCAATTTTATTTGGCTTTTTTTCAAAAAATCCAAATAAAATTGCTGCCTCTAAAAACCTAATTCAATGCTTCCAAAAAGAAAAGCCTATTTACAAATGCATTTGGCAGTCCTGATCTATGGTTTTACAGCTATATTAGGAGATTTGATTCAATTAACTGCTACTGTTTTAGTTTGGTGGCGTGTCTTAATTACTAGTATCAGCTTACTATTTTTAATAAGATTTGGTAAAGATTTGATGCAGATTCCTAGAAAACGAATTATACAATATATGAGTATTGGGATCGTAATAGGACTTCATTGGATTACTTTTTTTGGCTCGATTAAATATGCGAATGCATCTGTGGCAATGGTTTGTTTTGCTACAACTGCCTTTTGTACCTCAATTCTAGAGCCTTTATTAACCAAAAGAGGTTTTGAGCGCATAGAGTTGTTGGCAGGAATCATGGTTATACCAGGGATCGCTTTGGTTGTACAAAGTGTGCCGCAAGGTATGCAATTTGGTGTGCTTTTGGGTTTATTATCTGCCATGCTTGCCGCATTATTTGCGATCTTCAATAAACAATTAATCAATGATGCTGATCCGAAGTGTATTACTTTTTTAGAATTGGCGAGTAGTTGCTTGTTTATCAGTTGTTTATTACCCTTGTTTTTTTATTATAATCCAGAAAGTTCGTTTTGGCCTAGTTCTATGGATTGGGTCTATCTCTTGATATTAGCCTTGGTTTGTACTACATTGGCATTTATACTAAATTTAAAAGCCTTGACCCATTTATCTGCGTTTACCACTAATTTAATTGCTAACTTAGAGGTGGTCTATGCTATCCTATTGGCAATTGTTTTACTCCAAGAAAACAAAGAGTTATCCTCCTCGTTTTATGTAGGAGTGGCCATTATTTTAGCTTCTGTATTTGGACATCCTTTATTGCAAAAGAGACTAGAAACGGCTAGTGTTTAACTATTCGGTGGATGGTGGACGGCAGAGCTGTTAAGTTCTACTTGAAAAGCGGATATTACATCTTCCAGTGCTGATATTCAAAATGGCGATTCAGGTGAAGTAGCTATTACGGAATATGATGAAGAAACAAAATTAATTAAGGGTGAAATTAGATTTATTAGTTCTGGTCGTGGTGATATAAAAAGAAGAGTTGTAGGAGGAAGGTTTAGAGCATTTTTAGAATAAGATTGCACCTCTGCACCTTGACAAATAATTCATAATATTTTCTCATATATATTCGCAAGTTTTTCTAAATTTGTAACAACGATTCAAGAGTAATATTTTCATAACAAGATACATGGAGGAATTAAAATCACAAATAGATATAGATAAATTACCAAAGCATATCGCTGTGATAATGGATGGGAATGGAAGGTGGGCAAAAGCGCAAGGTAAACCAAGGGTTTTTGGACATAGACATGGTGTAAAAGCAGTACGAGAAATAACAGAAGCGGCAGCGGAAATTGGGATCGAATACTTGACACTATATGCCTTTTCCACAGAAAATTGGAATCGACCCACTCTGGAAGTAACTACTTTAATGAGATTATTAGTAGATACGATCAGCAAAGAGGTAAAAACCTTAAACGAAAATAATATTCGGTTGAAAACCATAGGGGACTTATCTAGATTACCGAATGCAACTAGAAAGGCATTATTAAAAGGAATAGAAGATACGAAAGAGAATACTAGAATGGATTTGATCCTAGCACTTAATTATAGTGGTCGTTGGGATATTGTTAATGCTGTAAAACAGGTCGCTGGAGCAGTAAAAGCAGGAGATATGGCTATTGAAAACATTGATGATACCAGTTTTAAAGCTGCTTTAAGTACTAGAGAATTTCCTGATCCAGAGTTGATGATTCGGACCAGTGGTGAAACTCGATTGAGTAATTTTCTTCTTTGGGAGCTATCCTATGCAGAATTTCAATTCTTACCTATATTTTGGCCAGACTTCCAAAAAGAACATTTATATAATTCGATTCTTAATTTTCAGAACAAAGAGCGTCGTTTTGGATTGATTAGTGAGCAACTGTTGTAGTGAAGACTAATCCATGCTTTTATATGCTGCTTTTATATATAAGAAAACCAGCGATAAATGTTCTAGTAAGAGCTTGTTTGAATTTCTACATCCTGAAAACCAATATCTTAGGAATTTTCCACCCTATATCCCCCCTTGTAAGACTACTTGATGTTAAATAGTGTTAAGAAAAATGTTAATTAGCCTCGAATAATTCTTTCTATTCGTTCAATGATTAATTTTTACGACCTTTGCGCTTTTAGCGCAATTAGATAATTGCTCATTCCCTAAAAATGAACGTTCTTAGACAAATCCCGTGTTCAAGGAAAAAGGAGAAGCAAAAGCGACCATAGGACGCGTTGATTTTTCTTTTTCATTGACACTCTTTCAAGGGATTTGTCAAAGAACTAAGATGAATAATATATTTTGACGAAAAGACAGATTTTGATGAAAAAATATACAATACTATTGTTTTTATGCTTACTTGCTTGGAGTGGGGGGCAATTATTGGCACAGGAAGGAGGAATAGTTCCTGAATTGGATTATTCCGAACCCAAAGATTATGAGATTGGGGGGATAGAAGTGATAGGTAATAGCTTCAGTGATGCTAATGCCTTAAAATCTATTGCTAAACTCAAAATTGGTAATAAAATACGAATACCTGGTAGTACTATTAGTGGCGGTATTCGGTCTTTATGGAAATTACGTCTTTTTACAGATGTAGAGATATATGCGACTAAAATTGTCGGCGATGTAGTCTTTTTAGAAATAAAAGTACAAGAACGCCCACGATTAAGTACCTATTCCTACAATGGGGCAAAGAAATCTCGCCATGAAGATTTAAATGAAATAGTAATCGGCCATCTAACCAAAGGCGGTATCGTTACAGATTCAGAAAAAACTAATGCAATTAACGGGATTAAAAATTACTATAAAAATAAAGGCTACTTTGATGCATTGATTAGTGTAAAGGAAATAGCTGATTCGAGTAGAATCAATTCTGTAAAATTAGTATTTGATATTGACAAGAAAGAAAAAGTGAAGATTCAAGATATTACTTTTTCTGGTAATACGATAAGAGCGAAAAAACTATTAAAACAATTAGAAAATACTAAGCCAAAGCGTAAAATCTTTTCTTCCTCTAAACTAATAAAAAAAGACTATGAGGACGATCAAAAAGCAATCATCGCTCACTATAATACATTGGGCTTTAGAGACGCAAGAATTGTAAGCGATAGTGTATGGCGAGAGGCAGATGGGGATTTAAGGCTACATATGGATATAGAAGAAGGGAATCAATATTACTTTAGAAATATTACTTGGAAAGGAAATTCTATTTATAAAGACGAAGACCTATTTAAAATATTGGGTATTGAAAAAGGGGATGTTTTCAATCAAGAGTTTTTAGACACTAGATTGAATTTTGCCCAAGATGGAAGAGATGTGAGTACGCTATATTTGGATAATGGTTATTTGTTCTTTAGCGTTGATCCAGTAGAGGTAGCGATTGTTGGAGATTCTATTGATTTGGAAATGAGAATCTATGAAGGTCCACAAGCGACTATCGATAAAGTAACCATTACGGGGAACGACAGAACCCATGAGCATGTAGTACGTCGAGAACTAAGAACCTTACCTGGGCAGAAATTTAGCCGTTCTAATATTATCCGTTCTCAGAGAGAAATCATCAACTTAGGATATTTTAATCCAGAATCCTTAGGAATCAATACACCTGTAAACCCACAAAGAGGTACGGTAGATGTAGAATATACCGTAGAAGAAAAACCTTCTGATCAATTGGAACTATCTGCTGGTTGGGGGGGATTTCAAGCTAGGGTTATTGGTACTTTAGGGGTCACATTTAACAATTTCTCTCTTAGGAATATCTTTAATAGAGAAGCGTGGCATCCATTACCTCAAGGAGATGGACAGCGATTATCATTAAGAGCTCAAACGAATGGTAACTTCTTCCAGTCTTATAACTTCTCTTTCACAGAACCTTGGCTAGGGGGTAAGAAACCAAATGCATTGACGGTGGCAGGATCTTATACCTTACTAACGAATGGTCTGAATTCCGAAAGTGCAGGGTTCAATAAATTGTCGATATTAAGAGGAACTATTAGTTTAGGTACTAGATTGAAATGGCCGGATGATAACTTCGTTTCTAGCACTTCTTTAAGTGTATCAGAAATTGATTTAAGAAATAGACCTACTATTCGTCTAGAAGATGGTACATTTTTAAGTAACGGAGATTTCATTAATATATCTATTAATCAGACCATTGCTAGATCGTCTATCAGTAATCCATTATTTCCTACGAGTGGATCTAAGATTCAACTATCTGTACAATTAACACCTCCTTATTCTTTATTTAGAAAGAGAGATTTCGATAATGTTACTCCCGAGGAAAGATTCCGATTTTTGGAGTATCAAAAATGGAAGTTTGATGCAGAATGGTATACCACTCTAGTAGGAAAGTTAGTGTTAAAGGCATCTGCTAAAATAGGTATATTGGGTACTTATAATTCTGATGTGGGTACTTCTCCATTTGAAAGATTTGAATTAGGTGGAGATGGATTATCTAATCAAAGTTTTGCCTTTACAGGAAATGAGATTATCTCTTTAAGAGGGTATGAAGTAGAAGATATTCCTGCTACCCAAGATGGAGGTGCGCCTATATATGATAAATTTACCATAGAACTTCGATATCCTTTATCTACCAATCCTAACTCTACCATTTATGCATTATTATTTGCTCAAGGTGGTAATGCTTGGAAAACCCTCGGAGAATTCAATCCATTTGATTGGAAACGATCTTTTGGAGGGGGGTTAAGAGTATTCTTACCGATGTTTGGTACTTTAGGATTTGATTATGGATTTGGATTTGATAACGAAAATATTCGACTAGCTAATCCTGATGCGAAACTTTTGGATTATGGTAACTTTAATATTATCCTTGGTTTTGAACCAGAGTAAGTACTACGATTTTATATTCTAGTAAAAAGGCCCTAAGATTTGATCTTAGGGCCTTTTTATATCCCATCACTATGCGTCATGGGTGATAGGAAATTCCCATGACTAGCGTTATGGGTTGCAGGATGTCGCTCCGTTGGAGCTTATTTTATTCTCTAATTCTTTTCCTTCCTAAGAATCTGTTGGATAGCTTTAACATATTTCCTAGAAACAGGAATAGTTTGATCTAAATCTAGCAAATCTAGCTGCAAACCTCGACTATTACCTTGTACTTGCTTAATTTGATTAAGATTAATCATATAAGAACGATGACAACGAAAAATAGAAGGAAGCTCAATTTGGCCTTCCAACTTGGTCAATGTAGAGCGAAGTAGTTTTTTTTGCACTTTTTCTTTCTCTTTATAATAGATACAAACATAATTGTCTGAACTCTCTAATAAAATTAAATCCTTCGGTCGGAGTTTGATCCATTCGCTTTTATTGTCTGAAAACAAGCTTATAAATTCAAGATTGTTCGTCGTCGTAATTGATTTAGGGGGGGAAGGTTGTTCTTGTACAGATTGTTGTAGTTCACTAGCTCTACGAAGATTACGCCTTAATAACCAATTCTCCAATAAAATAGTACTAATCATTACTGGAATGATAGCCAATGCAATCGTACTATAAGTAATTCGCCATAAGCCTATCCAAGTAAAACTATCAAAACTAGTCCAATAGTTTTGATATACAAAAACACCAAGTATCACTGCTAAGACATCGTACGTCGTCCAAAGAATAGATTTGCCAATTGTCCACTTTTTTAAATCAATAGGTAGTACTTTTGAAATTAAAAAATGGTTAAACGTTAATACTAAACTAACCACTAGTCCTAATCCTGCGTTAATGAATGGAGTATTGGCAAAAAATATATCTTGAAAAGGTTTAAATATTGGTAAAAAGATCGCTACAAATAGGCCATGAAATAAAATAACCACCCAACGCATCTCCCAATCTTCCATCACAGGGAAAGGGCGTTGGAATAAATCAATTATTCCGCTCAATAAGCCAGCCTTTTCAAATGGAGATGGTGGTTGCGAATTCATTTATTAAATTAAGTATAGCTTGGATTCCGCTAAAAATAAATACAGAAAAACAAATTTAAATATTTGATAAACAGATATTTGTGTAAGTTTGGT
>CAYOBX010000333.1:0-6881 GCA_964402245.1 uncultured Saprospiraceae bacterium
AAACGACGACCTAAAAAGTCGGCAATTAATGAGGCGATCATTACTCCTTTATTTTTAGCCAACCATCACGAATCTAGGGTATTCCCTAAAAGGACCAATACCTATGTAGCGGTCTTTAATAAAATAGCCATTCCCCAGGGAAAACTATTTTATATCGAATTAGTGGAAGCAGGTAGAAATATCTACCTACCAATTCCTTATAACAAATTACCTATTGAACAAATTAAGTAAGTCTATGAGAATTCAACTAATTACTGTTTTGCTGTTACTTGGATTAAGCAGCATCGCCCAAGAGCGCATTCCAAAATCCTTTTCTATTTCTACAGGACATCTATTGACTAAAGGTTTTCAATTCACTGGACACTATCATTTAAATACCTACGATGAGCTTCGATTGGCGTATTCCAATAATACAAAAACTAACTCTTCAGGTGATTTGGATAATATCGAATTACTCAACCTTAAACGACTTAGCCTAAGCTATACGAAAGGCATCCGACTTCGGTACAGCTCCCTAAATAACTTAAGTATCTATTTAGGAAGCGGTATTGTATTCGGAAAAGAACAGCTAAATCTGGAGACACCGATAAGTAATCAAAGTATCGGCTTAAGATTCTTTGGTGAGTTAGATATTGCGCTGGCAAGAAAACTATCTCTCTATTTACGATCAGGCAATAGTTTTATGTTCACCAATCATTTAGGAAGAAATGGCGCATTAGGAGTGGGTATTAGAGGGTATTTTTAAAATAGAGAATATGCAGCATATTAACACACCTATAGTCAATCCATATTTACCAATCATCCAAGCTAGAATTTTAAAATCATTCCAAAAAGGTATCATTCCTTGGAGACAAGGCTTTTCTCCTTATGGCCCTGCACGTACTTACCTTGATAACCGTTACTTAAAAGGTATTAGCTGGCTACTCTGTAATTTCACAACTGATTATCCCCTACCCTATTATCTCACATGGAGTCAAATCAAACAATTGGATGGCAAAGTCAAAAAGCAATCCAAAGCAGAATTTATTTATTATCAAAAGGGAGGTCGCTTCCTCCGTTTTCCGATTTATAATATAGCTTGTGTAGAAGGCATCAAAACCTCTTTTGCAAAATGCAATATAAATCAACAAGCCATTTATTCTAAAATAGATTCATGGATCATGCCTCTGCTACACACGATTCCTACTTCACCCAGCCTACAACGCTTACCTCAATGGGATCCAACAAAAGAAGTCATCAAATTACCCGTCATTAAGAACCCGTCACCAAAATATTATTGGCACTTGTTTAAAGCCATTATAGCTTGGACAGGCAGCACTAAAGCATTGAATAGGTTGACGCTTTCAGATATACTGGTACACTACCCTATAGCTTTTCAGCAAGAACAATTGATTTGCGAATTGGGAGCGGCTTATTTGTGTGGGTATTTTGGGGTGTATAATTCTTGGGAGATTGAACCTCAACAAGGGGAATTAGTGGAATGGTATTATTTGATGGAGCGGTATCCTGATATACTAATTACGAGTATTCAGGGAATGCAATATAGTTGGAATTACCTATTATGGAAAATGTAGTCTATATTTAAATTATCAAGGCTAATTACATTATGAACGTAGATATGCCGTATAGATTTATGGATATAGAAATTCAATCAGCATAATTAAAACGTTTTCTATTGCAATTCGCAAATTAAACCGTTACTCTTTACCATTTTGGTTCAAGCATTTGATCATCTTAAACTTGGTCTAAGTGACGGTCTTTATCAGAGATTTACATATGTTCTCCTTAGCATCCGATAATATGATGCTAATTATCTTTATTACTCAATCCGTTTTCATTTCAGGTTACATTGTCCTCCGAGCTTTCCACTCTGCCATCTCTAGCAATGCACATCGAGGTAGGGAACTATTAGTAACATAATAGGTCAACTCATCATTTTCGATTTTAGCGGTTGACAATATAATTGAGCGACTTCTCGTCTCAATACGTTTTGGTAGCTATGAGCAAAAATCCCCAACTTAGTTAGAAACATATCGTCACTGAAATACTACATTGATGTTTTCAAATAGTAGATTTGAGTATGTCGTTTAATACCATCTCTTTTTCTGGAACTACCTCCTGCTCTTTTTTAAATTTTACGTAGACGCAAAAAATCACGCAATTAGTAGAATAGGCAGCCAGCTAGTTATCCCCTCTTATTGGGAACACTTTTCCAACTACCTTTCTCCATACTGGACATACGAATTTTTAAATATCCAGTTTTTGTTTTGAAATAGCCTAGATCATTATCATCGAATGATCTCTTGGTAGTTGCGATTAAAAACACCTACTCAGAGGAATTCCATCTATTTATGAATAGCTTTCTGTTTCTACATTATTCATGCCCGAACAGAGAATAGTATATTTATCATTGAAGCTTATATTTATTTTGAATGGGTAAATAACACTTTTCTTACTACTATCTTATTGCCAAGTTTAGCCCTAATATAATAAACCCCTGCATCAAAAATTGACTGCTCAGAGGGATGCCAACTAATTGTATGATCTCCTTTTTCTTGCATCCCTTTTGCTAATTGCTTAATGGGTTGTCCAATAGTATTATAAATATCAATTTCAATAGCCATCTTTTTGGATAAGGAGTACTGGATATTTAAATTCTCATGGAATGGATTAGGAGAAATTATTAAGTCAGATAATAGATCCTCTGCTTTTTTCTTTTCTTGAATGATTGCTTTCAAAGGTATAAACGTTTCCGATGTAGATAGACTAGTCAGTTTAATTGAAAAATTATCTTCTAAATTTTTGCCTATATGATCAAATGTCAAATTAGCTAACATTACCAATCCTTGACCTCCTTCTACATTCGCATTAGTTAGTGTTAACTTGCCACTTGCTAAATCATTGTCATTAACAATTGGATTAGCAAAGTTACTTTCTAGCCCTTCTTGAAAAGATCGTAATTTGAGTGCTTTTGGATTCCACTCAATAGTCATTTTATAGCTACCTAATGCCTGTTCTAAAGTTTCCATATCTGCAAAAACTGGAACTTGCAATGTCTGATTTATCTCTTCTGCTTCCCACCAAACATTTACATTTTTACTAAAGCGGCTCTGACTAAGATATTGTTCTCTAAGTTCATTTTCAGAAGGACAACGAGATGTTTCAATAGGATAAGGTATAGGTAGCATGGCATCATAAGTCAATAATAGTAAAGCATCTGTTGCATCGGTACTCCCATCATTATTGACATCTCCAATACCATTTTCAATATTACTTTGAATAGATTCAGGCACTCCCAATTCAGCATCATAAGTCAGTAATATTAATGCATCTGTTACATCGGTATTCCCATCATTATTGACATCTCCTATTAATCCATTTTGAGTGATAGTAATTTTTCCTTCTTCTACTTGTAGGGCTGGAAGAATATCTTTGAAGGTAAGCGTAGTAGATAAATTTGAAATATCTAATCCTACTAAAGTACTATCTCTTACTGCTCCAATCGCTTGAAAATAAACTACGAATATAGGTATTAATCCAACTTTACCAGTAGGATTAACTCCATTGAAAATAATTTTTCCATTTTCTTGGTCTATATTTATTATTCCATTAAAGTTTGAAAGAAGAGCAGAAGAGTCTGCATACTGCAATTTGTCGGTATCCCAATTTATAGCAGCAGTAAAGCTTCCTAATACTGTATCTGGGCTAATAGCTTCTCTCATATCTACTTTTACAATCATAGGGAAACTACAACCTTCAGGTATATTCTTTGGACCATCTATCATACCTTTTATTGCCCCTTCGCAAACGATCTCGAATTCGATTGATTGAGAGATGGAGCATCCTGCTTCATCAGTTACATTAACAAAATAATTGGTCTCTCCTAAATCAATTGCCTTGTTTGAATTTAAATATATATCATGTCCCCAAGTATAGATGAGACTACCCGTTCCACCACTTACTTCTACCTCAATAAAACCATCACTTTCCCCACAGCTAGGAGTTTGGATTGCTGTGATATTTAATTCTAAGTCACAATTATTTTGACTGAACTTAGGGTCGTATGCATCAGGTCGTCCATTAGAATCTAAATCATCTAATTTTTCTTTGTTATCAGGAATATCGTCTCCATCAGAATCTTCATCACACCTATTAGGTAATCCATCTCCATCAATATCTTCGTACATATCTTCTTCTACATTGGGGATACCGTCTCCATCACAATCCTTATTATCGCAAGCAGGACAGCCTGGAAGATCAACAAAAAAGGAAGTGGTCGCACTCCTTCCAAAAGCTGTAACTGGAGTATCTGGATGAGGAGGTCCATCAAAAATCACCTCTCCAGAAGTATAGTCCGCATTAGATGGAACAACCACTTGGGATCTTACGGTATATAGTCCACGACCATTAAATGCATTAAAATCTGATGAAACTGTTCTAGTAATAGGATCAAGTTTGAAATTAATACTTACCCTAGAACTATCAGGTCGAATCACATATCCTTCATAAGTAATTGTTGTATCTGAAAGAGGGACATCAAAGGAGGTTTGTGCTGAAATATTGATAAATGTATCCAACGTATTTATGACCGGTGGAAAAGCATCAATATAATAATCAGGTTTGGCGTTGTTGATAAAGCCTCTGAAATGGAATTTCGATTTATTTTCAGTTGTTCGTTCAGCTACATAGGTCCATACCCCTGAAGAAGGATTTGGAATTTTTACTATTTCGTAAAGATTTGATGGGTCTTTTATAATTGAGGTATTAGGTATGGATATAGATCCATCTGGTGCAGTAAAATACCCTACATGATTAAATACTCCTTTTGAAGGATCAGAAAACTGCTGATTGCTTTTAAGAGATCTATATAAGACTAATTCTGTCGCATCTTCTTCTACTAGAAATTCAATTATGGATACTGGAATTTCATCTGAAGAGGCAGCATCAGGATTCTTGATAAATGTATTTTTGATATTGCCAATGCTTATCATAGACATCCCTTGATGTTTAGCTGACAACTCCGCATAAGTTGGAGGAATTAAATCATCTGCCAAAGCAGGAAGCATACTTCCTCCAGTTGATGAAGCTAGATCGGATAATAATGATGTATTAGAACCATCTCCAGCAGAAATAGTATGTAAGGTAATACCTGCCTCGGTTAATAATCTAGCTATTTCCTTGGGGTCTGAACCTCGATTGTTTTGACCATCTGATATTAGAAAAATTGTAGGGTTACTAACCACGCCTCCATCGGCTTCTGTTAATAATTTTGCTTTAATTATTTCTGTATAGGAGTCAAAAAGGCCATCTCCGATAGCTGTATTACCTCTTGCTTGGATTCCATCAATGTCATTTTTAAAGTCTGCTAGATTTCCAATATTTAAAACTTCGATATCTCTAACTACTTCGGAATTATCATTAAATGATATAATAGCTACTGTGATATTATTATTGAATTGCAAATCTCCAAAGACACGACCTGCAGCCTGTGCAAATGCTAGTCTTGTCATATCTCCTGCATCCTCTGTCTCCATACTCCCTGAATTATCTATTGCCAACACTACTAAATCTGTACCTCCAACTTGAATATCAATATCAAGGAAAGCATCACAATTAGCAGGTTGGGCGGCTACGGGCAATCCTGTGGGCATTGTTAATTCTATACCGTAGTTATCATCGATATTCTTAACTAATGTCTCCCAAGTAGATTCACCACGAACCATAGTATGCTGTGTTGCTTCATAAGCATTTGTTGTACTATTATATCCAGCACAGAAATCGCCATCAGTACAGATTCCTTGTATAGGACAATTGGCATCACTAGGACATCCACTTCCATCTCCACGCAATAAATCGTGATTCGCAGGAACACAGAATTCTGTTGCATTTATTGCTTGCATAATTGAGTTATTTTGCCCATCTAAGATACTAGCTGCTAAACATCTACCTATTCCACAAGGAGTATCGAACCTACATTGCTCATTATATTCGTCATACAAATCAAATGCATAATGTCCTATTTCATGTGCAATTGTTCCGCTATTTATAGCGTTGCTATATTGTGTAATCCGAAGCCCATCTCTTGTAAGACCATTTGGATCAGCAAATGATCTTCCAATCTGAGGTAATATCCACATATCTGCCAATGATTCATTTGTTGAACCCGCAGTTACTGTAACTTTACCAAAAACAATCTGACCATCAGTGGCATCACAAATAATATCATTTGCGCCTTTTAACTCTCTCTCTAGTCGATCCAAGTCTATTTGAGAAGGAGGAGATCTAAAATTAATCGAAAAATTTAGTAGCCCTTTTATTCCAAATGAATTGGGCGGAGCAGGTGTAATATTCCCACTGCCTGCTAAAAGAAGACTTGCATACAAAAAGCATACAAGAAGAATGAAGGATTTTAATTTCATAATTTAGTAATTATTTTGTTATTATACTTTACTGAATAATAATTATCGTTTTTTCAAAACAATAATTATTATGTATAGGATTGCTTGCCTTAATAAGTGCATAAGTAAATTTCTGTGACTGCGTACTTTCTATAAACAATAGTAGGAGCGGTTTGATTTAATTTGATTTTTGTAATTATTCAATATCAAATGCTGTTAGTAAAGAATAGAATTATAGTACTATCATGCTACATTTTGTAGCTCAACAGGTCGTTTTGGAGAAGCAAATACTACGATTTTCCATATAGGAAATCATAGTATTTACTTGTAGCTTAGTAACGAGTCAAAAATAACTATCCATTCTTGGTTGTCTCTTTTGACCTTATTTTTCCCTTTAAAAATGCTCACTATATCAACATAGATCACACTTTTAAAGAAAAAACTAAGAACAAAATAGTCGACCCAAGAATAAACATTTATTTA
>CAYOBX010000334.1:0-3507 GCA_964402245.1 uncultured Saprospiraceae bacterium
ATTAAGTAAAAATCAAAATAACGGCGCATCTTGGTCCAATTTATTTAATCCTTTTACTAATTTTAGCGTAAAGTAGTAAAGTTTTATATAAAGTCATCAAATAATTAGTCAAAATTGCTAATTATTAGAAATTAAGTTCAAGCCCAAGTATCAAGTTCAAACTCAAAACGCAAGGCAGGCTAGGGTTTAGGGTCAACATCAGAGGCTGAACTTGAACTTGATACTTGAATTTGAACTTAAACGTGTCAACTACTTTTTCTTACCAGATTATTCTAGAAAAAATCATTTGGAAGGCTTGGTGGCTCCACTGCCAAGCCCACTGTTTTGATGGATAGCGAAGCTATCCACCTTACTTCTTTCTTTATTTGTAATAGACTCTTATGATAAATAGATGAATGATAACTTTGTATTTCAAAAGAAATATTCCATTTTGCACCCTTATTTTGTCGTCACTAACTTATATTTTCCAAGTGAAAAATATTGAATAAATTATTATGGATAAACAATCATTAAGAAAAGCAGCGTTAGATTATCATTCAGAAGGAAGACCGGGTAAGATTGAGGTGATTCCTACTACAGAAACAGCTAATCAAAGAGATTTGTCGTTAGCTTATTCCCCAGGCGTAGCAGACCCTTGTTTGGCAATTCGAGATAATATAAATGATGTTTATAAATATACCGCTAAAGGGAATTTAGTTGCCGTTATAAGCAATGGTACAGCGGTACTTGGTTTAGGGGATATTGGTCCAGAAGCGGGGAAACCTGTAATGGAAGGAAAAGGCTTATTATTCAAAATCTATGCAGATATTGACTGTTTTGATTTAGAGCTAGATACTAAAGATATAGATGAATTTGTCAGAACGGTTAAGATTCTAGAACCAACTTTTGGAGGGATAAATTTAGAAGATATTTCTGCACCTGCCTGTTTTGAAATTGAAGAACGACTAAAAAAGGAATTGAATATTCCGGTCATGCATGATGATCAACATGGCACAGCGATCATTAGTGGAGCGGCTTTATTGAACGCTTTAGAGTTGGTTGGCAAGGATATTTCAAAGGCTAAAATTGTTGTAAATGGAGCAGGTGCTTCTGCCATTTCTTGTACTAGAATATATGTGTCTTTAGGAGCCAATAAAGACAATATCTATATGTATGATAGTAAAGGATTGATACATGGAGATCGGGACAACTTAAATGGAAAGAAATCAGAATTTATTAATAATACGGTTCCTGCAAGTACTTCCTTATCGGATATATTGCAAGGGGCAGATGTTTTTATCGGCCTATCAAGAGGTAATGTATTGAATAAGGAAATGATAAAGCTAATGGCGAAGGATTGTATCATTTTTGCAATGGCTAACCCAACTCCAGAAATAAGTTATGAAGATGCTAAAGAAGCACGACCAGATTGTATTATGGCAACAGGTCGATCAGATTATCCTAACCAAGTAAATAATGTATTAGGTTTTCCTTTCATCTTTAGAGGGGCACTGGATGTACGAGCTTCTGAAATAAATGAAGCAATGAAATTAGGGGCGGTTAAAGCCTTAGCTGATTTAGCTAAAAAGCCAGTGCCAGATATTGTAAATATGGCCTATAACAATGCCAATCTTAATTTTGGGAAAGATTATATTATTCCAAAACCAGTAGATCCTAGACTAATAACTACGGTTGCTCCAGCCGTGGCAAAAGCAGCTATGGATTCTGGGGTTGCTAAGTTTCCAATAAACGATTGGGAGGCGTATGAAACCGAGTTGGCTATTCGTCTAGGGAACGATAATATGCTTTCTAATATAATAGAGACAAAAGCCAAGCAAGATGTAAAACGAGTTGTTTTTTCAGATGCAGAAAATGTTTCTGTCCTTAAAGCAGCTCAAGTAGTAGTAGAAGAAAAAATAGCTAAGCCAATTTTGCTTGGCAATAGAAAGAAAATTACAGCAATTATTGAGGAATATAATTTGCAATTAGAAGGCATTCCTATTATTGATCCTAAGTTGCCTTTAAATGAAAAAGAAGAAGAAAGGTTACAAAAATATGGACAACTATTTTATGAAAAAAGAAAACGTAAAGGAATTAATAAGGCAGAGTCGATAGCTGAAATCCGATCTCGTAGTTACTATGGAGCGCTAATGGTAGAAACTGGAGATGCAGATGCTATGATCGGTGGTTTAACTAAAAAGTATCCACAAACTGTAAGGCCAGCCTTACAAGTAGTAGGGACTAAAAAAAACGCGAAGAAAGTAGCCGGCATTCATATTCTAATGACTAAAGAAGGTCCTCTGTTTATTGCTGATACAACTATTAATCATGATCTTACTTCTGAGGATATTGCAGATATTACGGAATTAGTAGGGGAGGAAGTAAGACGGTATAATATTGAACCTAAGATAGCATTGGTCACCTATTCTAACTTCGGTTCTGTTCCGAAAGGAGAATCTGCCTTGTTGATGAGAGAGGCAACTGCTATATTACATGAGCGTCATCCTGATTGGATTGTGGATGGAGAAATGCAAGCACATGTAGCCTTAAAACCAGAAATGCTCACCCAATTCTATCCATTTTCTAAATTAAGTGGCCATAAAGCGAATGTCCTTATATTTCCGAACCTATCTTCTGCTAATATTGCCTATAATTTGGTAGGTAGTGTTTCTGATATTGAAGTGATCGGCCCAATACTGGTTGGTTTGAATAAGTCGATTCATATTCTTCAGTTGGGTGCTAGTGTGCGGCAGATTGTGGATATGGTAGGGATTGCTGCGGTGCATGCTCAGGGGTAAGCTTATAAAATTCAAGTTCAAGAATCAAGTTCAAGAATCAAGTTCAAGTTCAACTGTTATGTTGACCCTAGATGCATGCCAGTTTTGCGTTTGGACTTGAACTTGATATTTGGACTTCAACTTGATTCTTGGACTTCAACTTAAATACCTCACCACTTATATCTAGCTAATTCCTCTTGCATTGCTCGTCTTCGAGGAAACTTTTTTCTCCAATCATTAACAATAGCCTTGGCAATATCCAAGCCATCTAATTGAATTATTTTATCAATATAAGCGCAGCATTCCATATATTTACTTCTGCCAGTGTTAGCATCCATATACTGTCGAATTAACTTTTCATAAAGTACAATAAAGTCCGTTTTATATGGTTTTCCTAATAGGTTAAAATATTGATCCAATCGCATTAAAGAAGGAGCTTTTTTATTTCCTTCATCAAATCTTTCAAACGATTTTCTTCTTCTAAAATAATTGTCCTTTAGTAAGCATATGCTCGGAAATTCATGACTTTAGGTCTTCCAATGGGTAATTCATATTTATTATTGCAATATTTTCTAAAGTTGAATTTGCTCCGAAAAGTCGGTTCGTGCGAAATCTGCCAGTTTTCAAAAACTGGCAGATTTACAACTCCCCCAAAGTCAAATTACTATAAATTTATTTTACAATAAAAGATTTGAATTTATAGTAAAAATGACTTTTCGGAGTGGACTTAAATTGGTGATATTTTGTATTA
>CAYOBX010000334.1:3607-6878 GCA_964402245.1 uncultured Saprospiraceae bacterium
GTACGGATTGAAATCCGTGTTACGAGTACGGATTGAAATCCGTGTTACTGATGTAAAACGCGGATAATATACCCAAAAAAGTAATCACCAGGAAATATTTTGTATTTATTATGTACAGGTGCGCCCCAAGTATCATCGCCACCAACGCCCATTTGTTTATAATCAATGTTTAAATAAATATTGGGTCTTTGTGGAACATCAATCGTATGTCGATTGGTCTTTTCAATACCTCCATCTACATCCGCAATTGTATGGTGTAAGGCACTAAACCCAAACGGGCGAAGGCCCTCTATCTCAATCGTTTGTTGATGTTCATTTTTTAAAAATAGCCATCTAGTATCTGTTCGATAACCATTTTCTTGTGGACGGATGTAAGGAGTGTGCATTTCAGTTACTTGTTTTTCATACAAGCCAAATGCTGCACCTGCTTTACGATCTTCGTAATTTTCATGTGGCCCACGACCATACCATGCTATTTTTTTAAATGTTGCATTGATGGCCAAAGTATTACCAATACGAGGAATATAAGGAAGTGCATGATTGATACAATTAATTTTATTGCCTACATATAACTCCCCTTGTTCATTGACTTGGTAAGTAATTTGCCAAGTCACTCCTTCTATTGGAAATGAAAATTGGGCTAATATAGTTAACCGTTCTGTGGTAAAAGAATCTTTTAACAGTTCAATATTTTGGCCATTGATTTTCAACCAATCTAGCTGTCGATAATAGCTGGCCTGTTTCCAAACTGCTGTTTCCCTTGGCATAAAATTACCATAATCATTATCCGTTGGCGCGCGCCAAAAATTAGGTAATATTGGCTCTGTTAGAACATCTACTTTTTCCAATAATAAATTAGTGATACTACCCGTATTTGTATCTATAGTTAATGCTAAGTTATTACTATGTATGCTTATATTTTGTCCGATCTTAGTTAGCTTATATTGAGCTGTAGACGCACTAAAAACGCTTGGCTTTTTTTCAGAAACAAAAAACTGATGGGTAGCCACTACGGATAAGACATTTAATAATGGTAAGGGCTTATTCGTACATGCTTCCAATTGTAGATATGCATCGTAATGCCCCTTTTTAAAAAGACCATCAATAATAAATTCAAAGAATTGATTAGGTAGAATTCCTTTTTCGCTTCGGCTACTTTGGGAGGCGAGTTCACCATCAATATAATATTGGCAGCTAATAGAATAGTCATCAAGGGTTATAAAATCAAAGTTATTAATGACTTTTACTTTTATGGCTTCCTCAGAAATTTTAGTTACTTCAAAACGAATTGGCTCATACACTTTCTTAACTTCCCATAAATGTGGATTTGGTGTACGATCAGGACCTACTAACCCATTAATACAAAAGTTTTGATCGTGTTGTAAATCCTGCCCACCGAGATCTCCACCATAGGCATAATAAGATTTTCCATTGGCATCTTTGGTTAATAAACCTTGATCGACCCAATCCCAGATATAACCACCTTGTAGACTAGGGTAGGCGTGAATTGTTTCCCAAGTGTCTTTTAAATTACCACAGGAATTACCCATCGCATGGGCATACTCACAAAAGATAAAAGGCTTAGTTGGATTGGCGGATGCATGCTGCTCCATCGTAGGAATTCGATCATACATAGGCGCATAAATATCTGTATTTTCATGCGCCATTGCTTGCTCATATTGTACAGGTCGAGTAGGGTCGGCCTGTTTTAGCCAATGATAAGCATCGATCATATTTTCGCCGTTGCCTGCCTCATTGCCAATAGACCAAGTAATAATACAAGGGTAGTTTTTGTCTCGTTCATACATGCGCTGTACTCGATCTAGATGTGCAGCTTTCCAATCTGGCAAATAACTAGGATGCACACTTTCATCAAAGTCTCCTTGAAAGCATGCGCCCATGCCATGTGTTTCAATATTCGCTTCATCAATCACATAAAAACCTAGTCGGTCGGCCATCGAATAAAACCAATGATTCTTTGGATAATGGCTACAGCGAATAGCATTTATATTAAACTGCTTCATTAAGCGCATATCCTGTAATGTCAGTTCTTTACTTATGACATGTCCCGTAACTGGATCATGATCGTGTAAGTTGACACCCTTAAAAGTAACTGCTTTTCCATTGATTAATAATTGAGCATTTTTGATAGTAATATTTCGAAAACCTATGGCCAGTTTGGTCGCTTCTATTTCCTTTCCTGTATGGTCTTTAAGTACAATTAAAAGATCATATAGATTGGGGGTTTCTGCCGTCCATTTTTTTACCTGTGGTAATATATTGTCAAAAGAAATTGTATTTTCATTTATTAATTTGTTTTCCTCATACAAAATTTTCTTACTATTGAATAATTGTACAAAAACACTATGATTTTTGATACCTTTAGCTGAATTATTTCTAAGGGAAATCGCTATATTTAGAATTCCATTTTGATAAGTATCATCTAAATCGGCATTTACTTTTATATCATCTATCGCAAATCTAGGGGTAGCATAAATATGAACATTTCGATCCATTCCACTTAGTCTCCAACAATCTTGATCTTCTATATAGCTAGCATCTGACCAACGATAAATCTCCACGGCTATCTTATTATTACCCGCCTTGATATAGGAGGTAATATTGAAGGTGGCTGGCGTTTTACTGCCTTGACTATAACCTACTTGCTCGCCATTCATCCAAAGATACATGGCACTTCTTACGCCTTCAAAGCATATAAATATATCCCGTTCTAACCAATTTTCTGGTATGTCAATTCTTTTTATATAACTGCCAACAGGGTTGTATTCATGAGGAATAAACGGCGGATTCTTTGGAAAAGGATATTCAATGTTGGTATAAATCGGAATGCCATAGCCCTTTAATTCCCAATTACTGGGTACTTCAATCGTATCCCAATGATCTGTATTAAAATCTTTTTTATAAAAATCTTTAGGTCGATCCGCAGGCTTGCGAACCCAATGAAATTGCCAAGGCCCATTTAAGGATTGTTGAAAGGGATTAGAGTTTTGGTTTTCTTGTAGTGCAGTGGCACTATTTGAATATCGCTCAAAGTGAGCTTTGGGTGCTTCTTTATTAATATTAAAGACAGTTGGATTTTCCCAGTCTGGTGTATTGATCATGTTTTGGTAGTGGCTGAGTCGTTACGTTTGTTTTGAACCACCAAATATTTGTGACTTTACCGCCATATGCCTTTTGTGGTTCAAAAATTACATCAGTAAAGGGTTTTCTTATAAAAAAGTATTCGCTAAAAATTAGGCTAAAAACGTTA
>CAYOBX010000335.1:0-6873 GCA_964402245.1 uncultured Saprospiraceae bacterium
ACTAGTAAGTTATTCAATCCTCCAAAACTTGTTTTTACCATAGCAGCAAATATAGGAGAAACCGCAATTCTAGATTATCCAGCATGTTTTCCTGACAGCATTGTAGCATTAATACCGAGAGATAATACTATTTCTATAGAATACTTAAACATCTACCTAAAACTAATAAAAAAGTATATAGTAGAACTTGCGCCTTATTCAGCCCAAAGGAATTTGAATAACCAGCAGTTAGCCAAAGTTCCTATAATAGTACCGCCTAATCAGATACAATCAATCATCGTATCTAAAATGAATCTAGCTTATGAAACTAAAGCAAAGAAACTTCATCAAGCTAAAAATTTTCTAGCTAGTATTAATGATTATCTGCTTAAAGAATTAAACTTCAATATACCTTCAAAAAATAACAGTTTGAAGAATAGGATATTCCTTACTAATTTTAGTGAAATACATGGAAATCGTATTGACCCATTTTATAACGAAAGGTATTATTTAGATTTAGATAAAAAACTAAATGTTTTTCCGAAACTAGGCAGTTTAATAAACAATATAACAAAGGGTGAAACCCCCTTATGGAGAGGTGATAGCTATGTTCAAGAAGGTGTTCCTTTCTTACAAGTAAATAATTTAGACATTTCTGGAGTAAAAACGAATTATAAAAAAATTCCTCTTGAGGTACATAAAAGAATGAAACGGTCAATATTAAAGGGAGGAGAAATATTATATACTATGGCAGGAAGTATAGGTTTGACTGTAATAAACAATCTTGAAGAGGAAGCTAATATCAATCAAGCAATTGCAAAAATTGAAGTGGACTCTCCGAATATAAATAAAATCTATTTAACAGAAATTTTAAATTCTAAAATCAGCAAAGTACAATCAGATAGATTATTGACTGTAGCAGCACAACCAAACATTAATTTTGAACAAATAAAATCAATAAGAATTCCTCTTCCTCACATAACTAAACAAGATGAAATAGCTAATCATATTCAAACAATCAGAAACAAAGCCAAAGACTTACGCCAAGAGGCAAATCAAGCACTAAAATCCGCCAAACAACAAATAGAACAATTAATCCTAAACACAAAATGATATTAAGAGGTATATTATCTCATTTTTTTGCTTCTTACTGGTAGCCATAATCAAAATACCCAACCCAAAAGCATCCAGTATCAAGTCCCAAGAAACAACCCTTCAAGATTCGCTGTATTTTCCGATTCTCTAAATCTAAAACCCTGATTCACAGTAACTAAGCAACTAAACCCAAACCCCAAAAAACCAGTTTCCAGCGCCCATCCACTAAACACCAAAACCCAAAAACAATTGATACTCAAAACCAGCCATTTCGCTACTCTTTTTTATAAAAAAATGCTTTTAGGAACTCTTTTCCAAATACCTTAGTTATAAAGGCATGAATCAGAAAAACAACCTATTCATTGTATCTAACGCTTGTTACTATTGCTGGTATTCCCAACAATACAGCAAGTGGTATGCTTATAATGAATAGTCCATTATAATAGAATTTTTTTAGAAAAAGCCGCTTGTGTTGATACATAAGCGGCTTTTTTATTTGGGGGCGCTCATTGGCGCGATAAGCAGATTCCAAATCTGTGATTTAGGAGTTCGACTCTTCTCGCCCTCGCAAAAAAGAAGGTGTGTCTGAATGGCTTAGGTAGTCGGCTGCAACCCGACATATACCCGTTCGAATCGGGTCACCTTCTCTCTGGAAGTGTAGCACGTAATTGGTAGCGTCGCGGACTGTAAATCCGTTTGCCTTTGGTACTTGTAGGTTCGAGTCCTACCACTTCCACTAAATTTTGATAAACAGCAACAAAAAAAGGGAACAAACCGAAGCCCATTCCCTTGTGTCTTTTATCTACCCCCTAGCGATAAAAGACGAGTCAAAGATACGCTGTAAACAGTGTCGATGCTCCACCGACTCCAGAAAATTGTGACAAGCACGATTGGCGCAATCACAACAAGGATAGTTTGTATATGTAAAAACGAGTTACTTTAGGCATTGAGGTTCTTGGGGCAATACTTTAGGAATGGAGACAGGTTTCTGGATTCGCTAAAACAGGAAACATAAAACGGGTTTGGAGTGACGGGGTATGGAGGGGTAAATTGTCGGGATGCTAGTCACCCAATTTGGGATGCTAATGCCTTGGAGCGTTGCCTCTTCGTAACTAAACCCAAATACCTTCGCTCTTGCGAGTATGGTAAATGCGTAACATGGAATAGATGCCCAAACGCTGACGTTTCATGATTCGTATATCTTTATATAATCCTCTACATCTCCTCCAAAGTCACTCGACTCCATATTCATTTCCATCTCTAGTCTTAGTTCCTCTTCATCACTCATTACAAGATACTGGTTATCCGTTCCTTTCATTTTTTCACCTGTTGAAATGGCGACTTCTTTAGTGTCAAATTTCTCGTGATAATCTTTTTGCTTTTTTCGTTGCTCTTTGTCTTTAGGATAGACATATAGATTCCAGTTTTTCATGATTCTTAATTTTGGTAACTCCCATCAGGTCTCGGGTCGTTGGTTTTTTGAACTAAAGAAATAAGGATATTGGGTAAAATCGAACAAAAGTCAAAAATGTTTCATAGCAATATGTAGAATATGTGATTGATAGAAAGTGGATTAAGTTGTAAGGTTGGCTTAGCGTATATTTTACACGAATGTTTGTGATACCCTTATTGGCAATAGGTTCAAAAATCAGAAAAGCTTGATAAAATGAATTTTATCAAGCTTCAATTTTCTGTATATAAAAGGTTAGCTGAATTTTAACTCATTATAAAGAATCAAAAAGAATAGACCTGTATTCTACAAGAGTTTTTACTAAATGGTCAATCGAACCATCATATTCTACTATTCTAACATTAACATCTTTTCTAGCACCTTCTGCGTTTTCCAGTAAAAAAGGAAGGTTTTTTTTAGTTTTTACACAATAAAAAGAAGGTTTTTTAGACTGTAATGCCCAACCTGCCTCGACTAAAACGCTAGATACTAGCGGTTCAGGATAAATCATTAAAAATATTTTACTATCATTTAATGCTTCCAAATCTATTTCTAAAGACAAATCATTAGCTTCGAAGTCATCTGTAGTTTCTATATTTCTTCCTGCATAATAAAAACTACTGAATCCACAATGTTCTTTTAAGGCATTTATTACTGCTAATGTTGCCTCCCTCATGGTTTCATATTCTCCTTCAGGGACAGAAGCCATTGGGGAAGAAACAAATACATCATATTTAAAATCTTTTTTAGTCATCAATCTTTTTTTACGGATGGCTCTTTCATCTTCTTTCTTATCAAGCCAACTCTTCAATTCTTTTTTTGTTAAAATATCATTTGGTATTTTTAGTTGGTTTAGATTTTTATTTGAGAAGAAACGTATAACATCTATATCTAAGCCCTCTATTTCTTGGCCTTTGGGTTTGTGCCAAACAGGGGCAATATTCTTATTCTTGTCTTTGATAGATTCTAGCAATAATGTACCTGCATTTATAGAGCCCCTACCTGTTATGTTTGTGTAAAGTCCCATGTATATGGGATAGCTCATTCCTACACCAATAAATAACCGTATGTGAAGCCTCTTTTCGCTAACTCGTTTAGTGAAAAGGTTCATAAACAGGTACTGTTTATCAACAATTTCAAAGCTTCCTTGATAATCAGCCCCATTAACTTTTTCGATGTTCTCTATCTCGACTTCACCTTCTTCATCGATAGTTAAAATAGCTTGAGCTACCCCCCTTTCTTTTGAAACATCATCTTCCTCGAAATAATATAAAAACCATTTAGTGCTATAAAAAAGTTCCTTCTTGTTCTCAATTGCTTTTAATTTTTCTTCTCTGAGGAAAAACTGATAGTCTTTAGTACCGACATACAGCGCCAAATTGTTCAGCACTCTATCAGTCAATTGTAAGGTTTTTACTTCTCCTTTCGTGTATTTAATTATTTTTCTAATTGAATCAATAGGACAAGCATTATTTCCTTTCTTGTTTTCAACAGCCTTATTTAAGTCGGCAAATAAATCATTGATAAAAGCAGATATGGTTAATTCTCCAAGATTGAAAAAATTATAATTTCGTCGCTCTATAAAAACAACGTTAATTCTCTTCCATAATCGAATAGCTTCCTTTTTGTTCAATAGCGTTTTAGGCATTTTTATATTTTTTATTCATAAGAGTTTAAGTAATTGATTATCAACTATTTAAAATTATTTTTTTTCCAAAAAAAATAAAAAAACAAACATGTACCGGGTGAAAACTTTCTTTTTTTTTCCTTCGTTTTAGTAGTGCTAAGTTAGAGAAAAGATTGAATAATATTATTTTTTTATAAATAAAACTTAAACCATTTTAATAAACCTGTAAAATTTACTGCTATGATTAAATCTGTTATGTTAACTTTAGCACTATTAATTTTTAGTGCCCCCTATTTAGATGCTCAAGACAAAAAAGCCATAAGAACCTTTACTGACTACAAAATAGTATTGAGAGGAACGGATAGTCAAGGGAATACAATTTCTGGTGTTGAGAAAGAGAAACTCAGAAAGAAATGTAATAATTGGTTAAGGGAGAACTCCAAAAAATACAGACGAGATTATCCGTTGTATCTTCATTCTCTAAGAATCATGCAAGCAGCAACTTCAAAAAAAGTACAACCAAACATAGTATGTAATCGGTTGCAGAAAATGTGTGAAGCTCTAGAAATACATAGAAAAAGAGGCGACTTTGAGGGAAAAATGAAAGACTATCTAGACAAATTTGGTGTTTCTGAAAAAACGATTGATTTTTTCTATAATTCTGAGTATGCTATAATTCATGGGATAGTAAGAGGTGAGCGTTGTGAGCCAATGCCAAATCCAGAACCGTCTGCTGAACCAGTAATAATTCCAGAACCACCTGTTGAGCGAGAAATAGTTTCAGAGCTAACAGAAGTAGTTATTTCTGGCCCAAGTGGCCAAAAATTCATTGTAAGACCAGATTCTGCTATTTATATTTCTGCCACAGATGATACATACACAGCAAAAAATGTAATCCTGCTGCTTAAGGAGCTAATAGACTTCAGAAAACTAGATTCTGATTTTCTGGAATTGCGACAGTTAAATGTAGGTGATGAAAGACTATTAAAACCACTCGGGGGAACTGGTTATAACGTGGGGTTCAAACATTCAGAGACTAAGAAGATTTTCTATTTCCCTGGAGGTGAATATGTTATAAAAGGTAGTAGTGATGAGCAATTTTTCAGCGATTATGACAAAAGCATGAATGAGTTTACTAGCTTAGTCATACAAATACTCGAATTTTACGGAGGTGACTGCTTTCAAATTGTTACTCAGGGAATCGCTGATAATGTTGAATTTAGCCCTAAAAAATTAACATCTGGCTATGATGGAGATGATTTTAGAAGAATTACTCTAATTCGTCAAAATGACACAGAAGACCGACTATTAGAGAGAATTCTACTGATTAGATTAACCTACATGAACCCATTACTTCCTAATTTGCGAGGTGCTTTTGTTAAGTATGCTTTGACAAGGAATGAAGTTTTAAAAAAGCATAAAGATAGAATCCATATACTAGAAGGAAGAGTAACAGAACGTCAAGATGATAGCGACCGAAATTGTACAATAGTAGTTTTTATTGATTGGGAAAAAGCGTTAATTCATGCAGAAAATATGACACTTGCGGGTCATTAAAAAAAACGAAGAGCCTTATCCATTGAGATAAGGCTCTTTTTCTATTCAAAATAAAAATAATTATATGAGGTATTTATTATTTATGACAATGTTAATTTTAATTGTTTCTTGCACCAGAGAAAGAGTAAAAGAAGCAGGCGATATTCTATGGGAAAAAACTAAAAAGGAACTCATAAGCAGGGATGATTGTAATTGTTCGCTAGATATTATTCCTGATTCTAGCTATACCATTATTGGGGTTCGCAAAGACTTAAGTAGCTTTTTCGAAAAAGGAGGTTTATCTTGGGAAAAGATACAAAAAGGACAACAAACAAAATTTTTTATTGAATTGTCAGGAGAAAAAGATATTGTTGATCAGACAAAATATTTTTGGGTTGATAATAGCAAAGGAACCAATAAAGAAATCAAATTATTACGCAATTCTTGTTGTGCTAAAGAAAGACTTTATTGTAAAACTCTTAATGATACAGAATATCGAGATTCAACATTAAAAATTTTTGAATTTTACTATAAGGAAGCTAGTCGAATAATGAATAGTAAAAAAATAGTGAATGTTGATAATTCAACTACTTTAAAACAACCAGAGGAAGCGAATGAGGTGAATCCTTGCAATGCAGTAGCAAATTTTGAACAAAAAAAAGATGGGTTTTACTTTGATTATTATTGCCCAGAGTATAGTCCTAAAGCAACGCTAAAGTTAGCTTTTTTCACAGTTAAAAGTTCTACTCCAACCTTTGTTACCTTACCTTATCAATTAGATATTGGGCAAAAATTTCAATGCATTTTTCAGCGAGACATACCAAATTTATCTTACGATTGGCAAAAAGTAGAAATTTCGATTAATAATCCTGGTGGAAAAGAACAACTAATTGGAATATTTGAAAAAGTTAATTTTTTCTGATACGTTGGTAATATAATGTTTCGATGGTAGGCATTGATAATTATAATAACACAAACGGGAGAATCATAAAAGGGGCTTCGCCTATCTGGGGTACGGCAATCATAGCTACGGAATCCGCCGCTTAAGCAAAACAAAAAGTTTCAGCAATTTCACTCATAACCATTAGTCGGAATATTGAAGAAAGAATCACGCCCTAAATGCTGACCATATTGGGCATTTTTGCTCATAGCTACGAAAATGTATAATAGGAAACACGTTGTTTGA
>CAYOBX010000336.1:0-6822 GCA_964402245.1 uncultured Saprospiraceae bacterium
ACGTTTTTAGCCTAATTTTTAGCGAATACTTTTTTATAAGAAAACCCTTTAAAAAGATTTTGCTATGGTATTTTAGAACAGAGAATAGAGACCGTATTCGTTTAAAAAATAACGAAAAATTCGTCGATTCCCAGCGAAATTTATCTCTGTTCTCGCTTCTCTACTCTCTTATCTAAAAAGTGTACGGTAGAAAAAAGATAAACAAGTTTAAGCGACCACGTGATAAGCATCAAAATCCACCTTTTTAGTAACCCTTCTATATTCCATCGTTCGGCCAGGATAGTTGTTTGGCAAATTTCCATTAGCGGATTTGTACCAGCTATCTTCCACCGTCTCCCAAATCATATTTTTTAGTCTTTCTTGGGTAGCTTTGTGAAAGGTATTGACGGTTGCTGACTTTACCTCTATTGATTTCCAATTATTTTTTTCTAGTTGACTAACACATTGACTGATATAATTAGCAAGGGCTTTCTTATAAAAAATTAACACTTTTTAGCCAATGAAGAAGTTGATGAAAATGATCAGAAAATAATTCTAACTGTTCAACCATGTTCTTTGGTTTTACTAGCCCTAACAACTTAATAGTCAAGGTTCTAAGCCCCGCTAATACTTTTCCAGCGGGCTTTTTTTTAGTTCGTAATTGATCTTCCCGTAAAGTTTTATCTCTTACATGGTTGTTCGTTTCTACTGACCAATGAGATCGTATCGCTCCAAAATAATCCTCTTGTTCATCATATTCTCCATTGCTAATATAATAATCTATTGATGTACTTTCTTTTCCTGTACGTTGTATTTTTCTGTAGCGTTCTACTTTGAACAGACTTTTGAAATCGCTTTTCTCCCAACGTTCATCAAAATCTTGTGAACTTATATCGTACTGATAATACTTCCTTATTTCTAATCTTCCATGTCCCTTATTTTCTGTCTTTACTTGAGCTATTGGTGCTGTTTGTTTCGCATAAGTATTCATCGAAGCTAGTAAGTTCTTCTGATTTCCTTTTAATCCAATCATGTATATTCCCTCCTCTCCATTGATTAAATTTGTCGTTAGTGGATTTAGGTGTAAAGCGTCTAATGTTATTTTCTGATTACCAGCTCCACTATCTTTTAATAGTTGTCTCAAACAGGGCTTCTCACTTTCTTTTTTTCCATTATAAAAGGATTGACTTAAAACCTCTCTATCATCGTGTTTGACCAGTTGAACAATGGCATCTCCTCTTTTATCACCTTTTTCAATACTTCCTTTTAATTCTTTACCATCTCCAGAAAACCATTGTTTTTCTGTTTCACTTAGTTCAATACCATACCTTTTGAATAACAAATTCTCGAATACAGAAAGATTCACTTTTTGTAACAATACGGATAAATGTGATCTAGAGACAACTGTCTTTTCTGCTATTCTTAGAAAAGAACACAGCTCTTGATTTTTGTTCTTCATCGACCGATGAATACTTGATAAGTTGCCATCTCGATTTCTCAATAAACTTATTGTCAATCCTATTAATGCAAATGGCATATCTAATAGTTTGCCTCGTTCATCTCGCAAATCTAATTCATGGCAATTTTGTAATTCTTCGTAAAATGTTGTTTCTTCGTGATTAATATGAGTGGTCAAATCGTTTGGTTTAAATTCGCAAAATTCAAATTTACGATTTTATGACCCTCACTCTTTTTTTATAAGAAAGCCCTTTATAATTAGCTTGAGCTTCGCTCATCAAAATGATGGAATTATGTCCTAAATTGGTATTAGGGCCATACATTATAAAAAGATTAGGGAAATTATTTATAGTAATCCCTAAATAGCTAGTGGGGCCATCTTTCCAATGCTCTTTTATCGTGATACCTTCTTTGCCTTGAATATCCAAGCCTAACAAAAAAGGATTGGTTTTGAAGCCTGTGGAATAGACCAATGCATCTATCTTATGAGCAGTACCATCTTTTACAATGACTCCATTTTTAGTAATCTCTTGTACGCCACCGCCAGTGACTAAGCTTACATTAGGTCGAGCTATTGCAGGGTAATAGGTATCAGAAAATAAAACACGTTTTGCACCCAAGGGATAGGTAGGAGTAAGTGCTTTAACGACCTCTGGATCTTTAATATGTTCTTTAATATAGTTGATGGTTTGTTTCTGAAACATTTTTCTCAAAGTGCCTCGTCCTTTTTTCATCAATAGAAAAAGTGCCCCACCTGTCAACCAAATTTTAAGCCTGTACATTTTTAATAAAAAAGGAAATTTTGCTACTAATTTTTTTTCCCATTCTTTGTACACCCTATCTTGCTTGGGCAACATCCAATTGGCGGACCGTTGAAAAATAACCACCTTACCAGCTGTTTTAGCAATCTCTGGAATAAATTGTACAGCGCTAGCCGCATTACCAATGACACCAACCGTTTTTCCTTCCAATGGAACATCATGGTTCCACTGTGCAGAATGCCAACTTTTTCCTTCAAATAACTCTTTCCCTTTAAAATTAGGCGTAGAAGGATGATGTAATTGACCAATAGCACTCACAAATGTTTTGCCTTTGAATAAATCTCCTTGTTTGGTTTTAACCTCCCAACTTCCCAGTTCAGCATCCCACTTAGCAGCGATCATTTCTTGTTGAAATTTCATATGGGGGTATAGCTCGTATTTTGTAGCTACATACTTTATATACTCCAAAATCTGAGGCTGCATAGACCACTTATATTTCCAATTAGGATTAGGCTCAAAGGAAAAACTATATAGAGCAGAAGGAATATCACATTCCGCACCAGGGTAGGTGTTTTCTCGCCAAGTTCCACCAACATCCGATGCTTTTTCCAACATAATGAAATTATCAATGCCTTTCGATTTTAATTGAATAGCCAGTGCAATTCCAGAAAAACCTGTACCTATGATAATGCAAGAATGAATAGTATTAGTCATTTAGAATTTGTATAAATTTTTGTTCAAAACCTTTCAAAAACTTAAGTAGGGACAATTTACTCTTAAAATTTAAATATTTTATTATAGAACTAATTTAAAAATTTTAATTTCTTAGTACTTAACAGCTCTGGACTAAAAAGTACAATTTGAAACCATACAACTTATAGAAATAGAGAAGCGAGAACAGAGAATAGAGATTGATTTCGTTTACAAACAAGGAATGATCGTAGTTTTTTAAACGGATTGTGTCTCTATTCTCGCTTCTCTGTTCTAAAAAGTGTATGGTTTTAAAAGGGTACAATAGCTAGATACATTCTTTAATATCAGAATAAATTTTGGTTTATAACCACATTATTCTTAAATTTAAGAATTAATTTAAACATACAACTGCCAATTGCAATAGGTATTATTTATGCCAACTACGAAAAAATACACCATTTTATACATAGATGATGAGCCACATAATCTAAGAACTTTTAAAGCAACTTTTAAGTGGGATTACGATATTCTTACAGCTCAATCTGCTTTTGAAGGCTTTGATATATTGGAAAAAAATGAAGTACAGTTAATCATTTCTGACCAAAGAATGGCTGGTTTGTCAGGGACAGAATTCTTTAAAAAAGTAGTAAAAAGATTTCCAGAGCCTATGCGTATTATCTTGACAGGATATAGTGAGTTGGATACCATTATACGAGCGATTAATGACTGTGGTATCTATAGATACATGACGAAACCTTGGAAAGAATCGGATATTAAGAAGACGATAGAAGACACCTTAGAAGTTTATCAGCTAAGAAAAGATAAAGAACGTTTATTAGAAGAACTGTCTAAAGCAAATAAAAAACTATCAGCAGAAAACTCTTACCTTAAAGAGGAGATACAACAACAACAATCCACTTCTTTCATTATCTCCAAAAACAAACCCTTTCAGAAAAAATTGGCACTTATTCAACGGGTAGGCCCAACCAACTCTACGGTACTCATTAGAGGAGAAACAGGAACCGGAAAAGAATTAATGGCTAGAGCAATCCATGAAGCTAGTCCCAGAAAAGATAAAGTTTTAATCAAGGTAAATTGTGCAGCATTACCTGCTAATTTAATAGAAAGCGAATTGTTTGGGCACGAACGTGGGGCGTTTACAGGCGCTACTCAAAAAAGAATTGGTCGTTTTGAATTGGCCGATGGTGGCTCTATATTCCTTGATGAAATAGGTGAGTTACCCATTGATTTGCAACCCAAGTTATTAAGAGCCTTACAAGAAGGCACTATAGATAGGGTAGGAGGCACTCAAACAATTAAAGTAGATGTTCGAATCATAGCAGCTACTAATAGAAATTTGGAAGAAGAAATTACAAAAGGACAATTTAGAGAAGATTTATTTTATAGACTAAACGTTTTTCCTATTTACTGTCCACCATTGCGAGAGCGTAAAGAAGATATAGAATTATTGGTGAGACATTTTCTGAAAAAACATGAAGCAAAAATAGGAAGGAAGATACAAGAGGTGTCTCCTGAAACCATCGCTAAACTATCAGAATATAACTTTCCGGGTAATATCCGTGAGTTGGAAAATTTGATTGAACGTTTTATGATTATCTCTACTGGCAATTCATTAGAGCTTTCTGGTTGGTTACCTGTACAAAAGGAATTGCCTTCATCTAATGACCATTTTTTAACGATGGAAGAAATGGAAATCCACCATATTAAGAGTGCTTTAAGGCTGTCTAAAGGTAAAGTTTTTGGCTCCCATGGTGCAGCAGAAATGCTAGGAATGAATGGTAAAACTCTTGATTCTAGAATACGGAAATTGAAAATTGATAAAGAAGATATATAAAAGTTCAAGTTCAAGTTCAAGAATCAAGTTAAGTCCAAAATGAAATGCTAGCGTGCATCTCAGGTTTGATCTTGAACTTGACTCTTGAGCTTGTTCTTTAAAAGGAACAATTTACTTTATCTATCAAATCCCCACCAACTCTTTCTCCAACTGCTCCAAAGACTTACCTTTAGTTTCAGGCAATATTTTTAACAGAATAAAAAAGCCAACGACCGCAATTAAGCCGAAGATTAAAAAGCTCAAAGCATTTCCAAGATTGGATAATTCCCATGGAAAAATTTGTTGAACTACCCAACTAGAAAAAGAATTAATAAACCCAATAAATCCTATAGCAAGTCCTCGATATTTTGTAGGATACATTTCTGATAACATTACCCACATTACAGGGCCAAGGGAGAAAGCAAAGCAGGCAATAAATCCTAATATTCCAAACAAGACCAATTTAGCATTTACATCTACTGCCGCCTCAATAATGACTCCCTCGTGCTTTTTATAGGCTTGATTTCCTAAGGCATTTTTCATTACATTTTTAAAAGCCACATCGCTTGTATATAATTGACCTGTTATTCCGCTTAATTTTGATTGATCTATTCCTTCTATTGCCGATACATCTTTTGCATCCAAACGGTACGTTGCTTGATTGAAACCATAGGCACATAGCAATAGACTGGCTGCAATACCTGCTATTCCAATCAATAGTAATGGACGTCTACCCATTCTATCAATCAAATACATGGCAACCAAAGTGAATACAACAGAAGTTCCACTCAACAAAACTCCTGAACTAAATGCAGCATTAGTACCTATACCAGTTTGTTTAAAAATAGAAGTAGCATAAAAATAAATAGCATTAATCCCTGTTACTTGTTGAAGGATGCCAATTGTAATACCGACCAATAATATAAATCGTAGCGCAGGTTTAAATAATTCTCCAATCTTTACTTTTTCTTTGTTATTATCCTCATTAATACTGTTGATGATGGTATTACTCTCTCGTTCTGCAATTTCAGTTCCATGAAGTTTCTGCAATACCTCTTTTCCTTCAGCATGTCTATTCTGACTAAATAGCCATCTAGGACTTTTGGGTACAAAGAATAATAAAAGAAAATACAATATTGCAGGAAGCATTTCCACCCCTAACATCCATCGCCAAACGGTATCTTCTGTCATAAAACTATTGCCTCCTGTGAAGTGCTTATTCAAATAGTAGTTGCTCAAAAATGCAGCAAAAAAACCTAATACAATATTCAGTTGCTGTATAGATACTAACTTACCTCTACTTTCAGGAGTAGAAATTTCAGCTATATAAGTAGGCGCTAAAACTAAAGCCGCACCAAAAGCAAAACCACCAAGCATCCGAGCTATATATAGCATTTCATAAGACGAAGCATAGGCTGAAAATAAAGCTGAAACTGCATAAGCAAAACCGACCATCAACAATATGCGTTTTCGCCCAATCATATCGCTTAATCTGCCAGCAATCAACATGGCAAACATCGCCACGAAAGAGGGCGAACTCACTACCCAACCCGATTGAGTATCATTTAAATTAAACTGTGGCCCAGCATATTCCATCACGCCTGATATAATACCTGCGTCGAATCCAAATAGAAAACCCCCTAAGGAGACAACTAAAGAAATGAAAACTGTTTGTTTATTCATATTGTAAATTGTTTCAGGATCTATTGGAGATTTTTAATGTTCTTTGACCCTCATTTCAAGGGTTTTATCAAAGAACCATTTTTAATAAAAGCGAATATAATTCAATTACTGAATTTATTAATACTTTCTTCTGTCGAAGTATTGATTTGGTCCTTTTAGGTTGATTTAATAATTAATTTATAAAAATATTTTACTCATTCATAAAATTCTTTACAATAAAACAATCGAAATAATACTGTCATAATATTTTCTAATACAATTATGAGAATCACTTAAAAATGATTCTCTACCATACACTTTTTGTATTAGGAACGATGTAGAAATAAATTGTAAGTTTATTTTTAACCCATCCCTTTATGCTAAGGATTGTGTACGAAATAACCTCGTAATTTAGGCTGCTTCTTTTGCCCTTAT
>CAYOBX010000337.1:0-6796 GCA_964402245.1 uncultured Saprospiraceae bacterium
GACTGGAAAAGAATAGAAGAAGATGCTCAAGTTATTGTTTTGTCGTTACTTAGTATTAAAAATAATGAATACTTATCAATTTCTTATTGTCTTTTTCATAAAAGCAGCAAAAGATTAGTAGCTTTCAATTATTTTTACTTTTTTGTTGAGAATATACGACAACATTATTGAACGCAGAGGTGCAAAGATGCAGCGTACCATTTGTTCTCTGCATCTTTGCACCTCTCAGGCTGACCGAGAACTTAAATCTTGACGGACTTGGGAAATCTCCAAGATAGGCTGTTCAAAATTGCGGAGATATAGGATTTTTTCCTCCCCGAGTTTTTGACTTCCCAAATATTGATCGCAAAATAACATCAAAAGCAGAATTTTGCACGCAGAGTTCGCAGAGAAATTCAACTTATTTTACACTCTGCGTGAAACTAATTTGGTCGTTCTTTTGATCTTATTTTGCGGTCAATATTCACAAATTTTGTAAGTCCATAAATTCCCGGTCTGCCCGCTCTGCGTTCAATGCTAAAATTAAAATTTATAATGAGAACTACATTTTTAGTCCTATTAATGGTCGTTTTAATGGCTTGTAGTACAGCTGAAAAAGTTACCGCTCCGCTCAGTAACGGAATAGCAAAAGCAACCAGCAGTATTAAAACAGCCAACACGAAAGGTTATTTCAATTATACCTATGACGAAGCATCAGGTAAATTAATGCTAGAGGTAGATCAATTAGATACCGAATTTTTATATGTCAATTCTTTGGCAGCAGGGATAGGGTCTAATGATATAGGATTGGATAGAGGACAACTAGGCGATACTAGAATTGTAAAATTTGTAAAAGCAGGTCCTAAACTTTTGTTAGTACAACCTAATTACGATTATCGGGCCGTCAGTGATAATGCGGCTGAGCGGCAGTCTGTGGAACAAGCTTTTGCCCAATCTGTATTATGGGGTTTTAAAATAGAATCTTCCACAGGAGGAACGCATCGAATTGACATGACCAAATTCTTGATGAGAGATGCGCATAATGTGGCAGGTAGATTAAGGAGAGCTAAACAAGGGGCTTATAAATTAGACCCATCTCGATCTGCTATATATTCTCCGATGTGCAAAGCGTTTCCTAAAAATACAGAATTAGAAGCAACCATCACTTTTGTTGGCGAGCCTAAGGGAGGATATATTCGATCGGTGGTCCCAAGTGCAGATGCTGTGACCGTTCGGATGCATCACTCCTTAATAGAGTTGCCAGACGATGATTATGAACCTAGAGTCTTCGATCCTAGAAGTGGATATAATACCATGTCTTATGCAGACTATGCTACTCCTATCCAAGAATCCTTGGTAAAGCGATTCATTCCACGTCATCGTTTGAAGAAAAAGAATCCTTCAGAAGCAATGGGGGAACCAGTAGAACCAATCATTTATTATGTAGATAGAGGCGCACCAGAACCCGTTAAATCTGCCTTAATAGAAGGAGCGTCTTGGTGGAATCAAGCTTACGAAGCAGCAGGATATAAAAATGCTTTTATTGTCAAGGAAATGCCAGCAGATGCAGATCCGATGGATGTTCGATACAATCTAATTCAATGGGTACACCGCTCGACAAGAGGTTGGTCGTATGGTGCTTCTGTTAGAGATCCAAGGACAGGCGAAATTATTAAAGGACATGTCTCTTTAGGATCTTTGCGAGTGAGACAAGACTTTTTAATAGCGCAAGGTTTATTGTCTCCTTATAAGGAAGGAGCCGTTAATCCTGATGATAAAATCATGCAAATGGCCCTTGCTCGATTGCGTCAATTATCCGCTCATGAAGTAGGCCATACCTTAGGCTTAGCACATAACTTTGCCTCCAATGCGAATGATCGAGCATCTGTGATGGACTATCCACATCCATATATAACCGTAAAAGAAGATGGTACTTTAGATTTCTCTGAAGCATATGATGTTGGTATTGGAGAATGGGACAAACGTACGATCATGTATGGCTATAAAGATTTTCCAGTATCAGCAGATGAAGACGCAGCACTTAGAGACATCTTGGAGGAGAATAACGAAATGGGACTGAAGTATATCTCAGATAGAGATGCTCGCCCAGCCTATGGTGCACATCCATATGGACACCTATGGGATAATGGTACTAGTGCCGCACAAGAGTTAGATCGTTTATTAGAGGTGCGTAAAAAAGCGTTGGCTAAATTTGGAGAAAATAGTATTCGAGATAATGCTCCTATGGGTACCTTAGAAAATGTATTAGTCCCATTATACTTAGCGCATCGCTATCAGGTGGAAGGAGCCGTGAAAATTATTGGTGGGGTAGACTATTCCTATGCAAGCAAAGGCGATGGACAAACGGTCGCAAAGGTCGTTTCTGCGGATATGCAAAAAGAGGCTTTTAATAGTTTGATGAATACTTTAGATCCGATGAACTTGAGTATTCCAGAGCGCATCTTGCGCCTGATTCCACCACCTCCGATGGGTTATAGCCGAGGACGAGAATCCTTTAAAATTAATACAGGGATTACTTTTGACCCAATTGGTGCAGCAGAAGCGGCGGCAGCGCATACGATTAATATGTTGTTACAACATGAACGTATGGCAAGAATTATTGAGCAGCATGCTAGAGATTCTAGACAAATGTCTTTAAATGAGTTCTTATCAAAAATGGCTGTGATGATTAATGCGAAGGATGGCTATACACCGATGGAACAAGAAATTGCTCGAGCTGTAGAAAAAATATTTTTCTTGCGCTTATTAGGTTTAGCCGCCACTGATCATGGCAACCAGCAAGTTAATGCCATAGCATTGTTGAAAATTAATGAAATGGGGGAATTGATGGCACGCGCTGGTAAAACGACATCTGATACAGGGGAGCAAGCGCATTATTTATACCTGCTTCAAAAGATCGCTGCATTTAGAATAAATCCAGGTCAATTTAAAATACCAGAAGCACCGGGATTACCAGATGGTTCTCCTATTGGATGTGGGCATTAGAGGGTAGACCGCTGCGCTGTCAGAAGTCAGACCGTTGCACTGTCAGAGGTCAGACTTATGACGTTGACAGCGTAGTCAACATCATGCGTCTGACAGCGTGGTCAACGTCATGCGTCTGACAGCGTAGCGATCTGACCTCTGACAGTGCAACGATCTGACCTCTAACAGTCAACGTAGTTGACGATCTGACCTCTAAAAGCCTTGAGATAGGGCAAAAAAACAGGGGACACTCTAGTGAGTGTCCCCCTGACCTATAAAGGTCGCTCGGGGTTTTTTAGTAAAAAATCAAAGTCTTATTCAGACTTTGTAAATGGCTATATTTAAGTATTTAAACTAAAAATCAAATTTACAGTATTGAGACCACCCCTAAAAGTCGACTTGATCAAAATCTGCCAGTTTTTCAAAAACTGGCAGATTTACTTCGGACGCTAAGAACCAGCTAGAAGAATATCAACTTTATAGATAGACTTGTATAAATATTATATAACAAATATAAGTAATTGTTATTGTATTTTAATGTTAAGTTTCTAAAATTAGGGAGATAAGGCTGAAATTCGTCTATTTATGTTTTTTCGGTTTGCAGCCATACTATTCTTTCGTCGTTACCTAAGCAAACTCCATAAATCCATCTTCCAATTTGCCTTTCCCAATCATTTTTCGATCCGCAAAATAATTTTGCTTTAACTTCCAAGGCAATTCTGCGCCTTGTTTTGGTAAGATGTCAATATATCTAAGAATATAAGAAGAGTTAAAATCAACCCAAGGGATCAAATCTAAATTAGGATTATTTTGTTTAGGAGTACATTGTTTATAATTCTTTTCCTCCATTAAATTCAATAGCCGACAAACATATTGGCTCGTTAAATCGCATTTGAGCGTCCAAGAAGCATTTGTATATCCAAAGGCTTGTGCTAAGTTGGGTACACCACTAAACATCATTCCTTTATAAGTAACGGTACTAGCCGTATCCACTTTTTGGCCATCAATATTCAAATCAATACTTCCAAATAAGGTCAACTCCAAGCCTGTAGCCGTAATAATAATATCCGCTTCCAATGCTTCCCCTGATTGTAAAGCGATTCCTTTAGGGGTAAAGGATTCAATATGATCCGTAACCACACTTGCTTTATCTGACTTTAAGACTTCAAAGAAATCACTATCTGGAGACATACATACTCGCTGATCCCAAGGATTGTATTTGGGTGTAAAGTGTTTTTTTATATCATACTTATCTCCCAATTCTTTTTCTACCCCTTTGATCATGGCATTGGCCATTCTCTGTGGATAAGTCCTAGCATACCAATAAAATAATCGACCTAAGGATATTTTTTTCCAACGAGTCATATGATAAGCCCATTTGTGCGGCAAGACTTTATTAAAAAAATTAGCCAATTTATCTTTAGCAGGAGCAGCAACGATATAAGTTGGAGATCGTTGAAGCATGGTGATATGCCCTGCCGTTTCCGCCATTGAAGGAATCAAGGTAATAGCAGTTGCTCCACTGCCAATCACGACTATTTTTTTGCCAGCATAATCTAAATCTTCAGGCCATTTTTGAGGATGAATAATTTGCCCATTAAAGCTATCCATTCCTTTAAAATCAGGAGTAAAACCCTGATCGTAATTATAATATCCTGTACAAAGAAAAAGGAAATTGCAGGTATAGTCTACCGTACTACCATCCCCCAACGTATTGCTTACTGTCCAAGTACGCGTCTCAGAAGACCAATTCGCTTTTGCTACTTTATGTTCATATTTAATATGATCCTCTAGATCATAGTCTTTCACAGAATCTTTCAAATATTGTAAAATAGAAGGCCCATCAGCAATAGCCTTGGGATTGGTCCAAGGTCTAAAAGAAAAACCAAGGGTGTACATATCAGAATCAGAACGGATACCGGGGTATTTAAATAAATCCCAAGTACCACCTATATTTTTTCTTCCTTCTAAAATAGCAAAGGTTTTATTAGGACTCTCTGTTTTTAAATGATACGCTGCGCTGATTCCTGAAATACCTGCTCCTATTACTAACACATCAAAATGGTTGTTCATTATTTTTTACAATATATGTTTTATGTATTTTTAAATTGCGTGGCTTTTATGGCTCTTTGGTGATTCATGCAAAAAGTAGACCTCTGGTCTGAGTAGCCTAATTATATGACTACTTCTGCATAATTGCTAAAATAATCAAAAAAACCTTTAACTAAAATTATCGTTTGAAAGAATGATTCTAATATGCAATTACAGAATTTGGAACAAATAGGACTTATTTTTAGCTTTAGTACCAAAGTACTAAAAAGATATAAAAATTAGTATTTAATTACTAATAATTTGGAACACTAGTCCTAAACAATATAAAAATTACTATAGCAATAAAGAGTTTTCTGATAAAAAAGATAGGAGTGTGTGATTAATGTGTTCCCGTAGCACGGATTTCAATCCGTACAACGAACGAGCGCAGCGAGATAGTTCCACTCATATTAGTAGGTACAATATGCCCTAAACATTTACGGATTGAAATCCGTGTTACGAAAGTTTACGGATTGAAATCCGTGTTACGAAAGTTTACGGATTGAAATCCGTGTTACAGAAATACTTAAACAAAGCTACTTACAAATATGAAAATAAAAAAAGCCGTTATCACCGCTGCAGCTCGTGGGACCCGATTATATCCAGTAGGGGATACTGTTCAAAAAGCAATGCTTCCATTAGCAGACTCAGATGGGGTGCACAAACCGATCATTCAAATTATTGCAGAGGAAGCGTTCTCAAGTGGAATTGAAGAAATTTGCCTAATATGTGCACCGGGAGATGAGGAACGCTATGTACTTGCTTTTGAAACCTTACAATCTAATTTGGAAAAGGCATTCGGTGGAGCTAAATGGGCCAATCAACAAGCAGAAAAAATAGCCCATTTATTAGCCCACTTACGCTTTATCGTACAAGAAGAAACAAAAGGCTATGGCCATGCAGTTTGGTGTGCTAGGGATTTTGTAGGAGACGATCCTTTTTTATTGTTATTGAGTGATCATTTATACCAATCTAACCAAGGAGCAACTTGTGCTACTCAACTCATAAGTTTAGCGGAAGCAGAGCAATGTGCGGTATCGGCAGTTAACCCAACCCCAGAACATTTAATTAGTCAATATGGGACCTTAAGGGGGCATCATATTGGAGGGCAAACGGGCGTTTTTGAAATAGAAAAAATAATTGAAAAGCCTTCGTTAAGTACCGCAGAATTAGAACTCCTAACCCCTGGTATGCGCTCGGGACATTATTTATGCTTTTTCGGAATGCATGTTTTGACCGCTGGAATATTTGACATTTTAGAAAAATCCATTTTGAAAGCAAAAAAAGGAGAAGATATTCCTTTAACTACCGCCCAACAACAATTGATGAAACAGCAAAAATATTTGGCAAAAATTATTGATGGACGCAGATTTAATTTAGGGAATCATTTTGGTTTATTAGAAGCCCAAATCGCCTTTGGTTTGAAAAGCCCGCAATCGAATGAATTGTTGTCTAGTATTGTGAATCAATTGGCAGTGAATCAACGGAAGAGGTGAGTGAGGTAATAAGTAATAGGTAATAAGGTGTGTCTAGGAGATTTTTCAATCAATGGGGTATTTCTCTGTGTAACTCTGCGTCTCCTTTGCGAAACTCTGCGTAACTAACCAATACACTATTTGATTACGCAGAGAACCACAGAGGAGACGCAGAGTTACGCAGAGGCAGATACCTTGATGATCTTAGGAATGAGTCTACTCCGAAAAGTTTTTTTTGCTGTAAACTTAAATCAATTACTGTAAAT
>CAYOBX010000338.1:0-6778 GCA_964402245.1 uncultured Saprospiraceae bacterium
AGAAGCGAGAATAGAGACACCATCCGTTTAAAAAACTACGATCATTCATGGTTTGTAAACAAAATCTATCTCTGTTCTCGCTTCTCTATTCTTCAAGTTGTAGGGTTTCCTGTTTCGAGTATAGAGGATTACGAACAACGTTCCTTTAAGGAACATCATTCGTTATAATTAATCAAATCTATGCTTAAACGGTTCCAGCATTTTCTAGAAAAGGAACAACTATTTAATAAAAAGGACAAAATTTTACTTGCAGTCAGTGGTGGAATGGATTCTATGGCAATGGTTCATCTATTCCAACAGGCTGGGTATCAATGTGGAATTGCGCATTGCAATTTCCAATTGAGAGGAGTTGATTCTGACGGAGATGAAGCTTTTATAAAGGAGCAGGCCAAAAAATTAAATATTCCTTTTCATAGTATTCGGTTTGATACGGCAAAGGAGGCACAACTACAAAAAACTTCTACGCAAATGGTTGCTAGAACATTGCGATATGATTGGTTTGAACAACTACGTCAAGCACACCAATACAGTCATATTGCGACCGCACATCACTTAAATGACTCTTTGGAAACGGTCTTATTAAACTTAACAAAAGGCTGTGGCATCAAGGGTTTGCATGGCATCCCATTAAAACAAACCCATATTGTACGTCCATTGCTTTTTGCTACTAGACAAGATATTCAGCAATTGGTTCAAGAACAGACGATTCCTTATAGAGAAGATGCTTCCAATCAATCTACCAAATACCAACGAAATCTTATCCGTCATAAGGTCATTCCTGCACTCAAATCCATCAACCCTTCCTTAGAAAATACTTTTGAAAAAACGGTACATCATCTAAGAGATACAGAAATTCTGTTCAATGAAATTATCCACCAATACCAATCCAAGATTACTAAGTTTTCAAATAATAGCCTTTTCATTCAAAAACAAGCACTAGCCAACCATCCTGCTAAGCATACTTTACTATATGAACTTATTGCTTCCTATGGATTTAATGGAGCGCAGGTAGCGCAACTATTGGAAAACTATGAACAAATTGGTGCGACGTATGCATCGGTATCTCATCAATTATTAGTAGATCGGGAATATTTAGTAATCAAGTCAAAAAACAATAAAAAAGAAAATTATAAATTAGTAAAAGAAAATTCAAATATCGTGCTATTCAATAATCAAGAAATCAAATTCACATATGGTCTTAAAGGGGCGTATTCCTTACAACAGCCAGCTAACATTGCTTTATTAGATTATGAACAATTAGTATTTCCTTTAAAACTAAGATATTGGCAGGAAGGGGATCGCTTTCAGCCTTTGGGCATGAAGGGACAAAGTAAGAAATTGCAAGATTTCTTTTCTGATCTAAAATTGAGTCGCTTTGAGAAGGAAGAGGTGATACTACTAGAAAGTAATGGAATGATCTGCTGGGTGGTGGGCTACCGTATAGATGAGCAATTTAAGATTACTGAAAAAACAAATAAGGTATTGAAAGTAGATTTGCTTAATATGACTATTGAAAAATAAAGGCTCGCTCGTCGGCTACTGCCGAGCTTGCGAGGCAATATCAACAAGATCTTTTGTGGTTAATATTCTGATGCATCTAACAACACATAAGTTAAACTATTAACATCCTGTTCATTCATCTGTAATTTACCCTTAAAGGTAAGTCTAGCGTCTGTTGGATAGCGTTTTATCTTAGACAATTTTAATTGTACCACCGTCTCTGGGCCAGCACCGCCGCAAAAGAAACAAACGGAATTGGGATTTCTGGATAAGGCATAGGAAATACCCATAGGATCCATAGGAATCATGTATCCAGTGATGGCAACTTCTTGGTCTTCAAAGGCAGTAATGATCTCTCCAAAGGTAGCTTGATTGAAAGGAAGGTCTGCTAGCGTATCTTTTTTTTCTTCAAAGGCAACATCCGCCAGAGTATTCCAATCTAAAATGGCTTGGCTATATAATAGGGAAGAAAACTGAAATGCGCAAATAAACAAGAATAATCGCATCATTTATAGGATAGCTTTAAGCTTCTATTAAGAATTTTTATTTGGGATAGCAAGTAAAGGGAATGTATATTTATCAACTAATGGCTGACTGCTAATAGCTATTAGCTCATCCTTGTCGACGTTTTATTTCATCTCGTATTTCTGCTGCTTTTAAATAATCTTCTTTATCTAAAACGTCGGTAAGCATTTTCTCTAAATCGGCTACATCATATTTTGATAAAGCAACTGGTTGTTTTTTCGTACGACGTTTTTTACGCTTTTTACCAGATTTTTCTGCTCCTTCTCCTTCTCCATCTTCTTCCTCTTCTAAAATCACACCAGCAGCATCTAGTATGAATTCATAGGTATAAATAGGGCATTGAAACCGAACAGCCATTGCCAAGGCATCAGAAGTTCGAGAATCTACTTCTATTTGTTCTCCATCTTTCAAACATATTAAACGAGCATAAAAGATACCATCTAATAAATTATTGATAACCACCTCTTGCAACTCTACATTTAGCGTATCCATTGTATTTTTGAACAAATCATGTGTCAAAGGCCGACTAGGCGTCATACGCTCCATTGCTACCGCAATAGCTTGCGCTTCAAACCCACCAATCACGATAGGTAATCTTCTCACCCCTCCCTGTTCTCCTAGGACCACAGCATAGTTGTGAGAATGCGTCACACTATGAGATAAAGCTACTATGTCTAATTCAATTTTTTTCATATTTGATACACTAGACTGCCTACTAACTTACATAGTGTTGTTTGCGAATAGACTTTTTTGAGAGGTATTATAATGCAACATTTAGATTCTGTGCTAAAAACGCACAAAACTACTAATTCTCTGTATAAAAATAAAGCCCGAAAGCAAAACCTAGCTTTCGGACTTTATTTACTACGTTTTTTACAAAAGTTTGGTACAAATAACTTGCCATACTTTTGTAAATGATGAATGCAAAATGATGAATGAATAAATACTAAATTAAGCGTAAAATAATGATGAATGATGAATATCAGGTATGGTTTTAATGTATCCTAATCAACGTCTAGTAACGTTCCTCATTCCTCATTCATCATTTCTCATTCATCATTTAATTATTCGCTTTATACTTTTTAAATGCGGCCGTTAATGCAGGTACTACGTCAAATAAATCCGCACATACGCCATAATCTGCCGCTTTAAAGAAGGGTGCTTCCGGATCTTTATTAATAACTACAATCACTTTTGAGCTATTAACACCCGCTAAATGCTGAATAGCACCAGAAATACCCGCAGCAATATAAAGATTTGGACGAATAGCCACACCTGTTTGTCCTACATGCTCATGGTGAGGTCTCCATCCTGTATCTGCTACTGGACGAGAACATGCCGTTGTAGCACCTAATTCTGTAGCTAATTCTTCAATAATCCCCCAATTCTCAGGACCTTTCATCCCTCTACCAGCAGAAACTACTAATTCCGCTTCTGGTAATGGTACGGTTCCTTCTTCTACTTTTAGTTCCTTTACGCTTACTCTACCTGCTGGACCTTCTGCATTAATCGTTTGAACCTCTACTGGAGCACCTACTTCCTCTGGTGGAAGTGCATTACCCATCAATGTCAATACTTTCATATCAGACTTGATTTCATACTCTGCAATTGCTTTTCCAGAAAATACATTTCGCTTTACTTTAAAGCCGCCATCTACTGTTGGAACAGACTTAACGCCTGAAACAGATCCTGCATCTAAACGAGCAGCCAAACGGCCTAATAATGATTTTCCTGAAGAAGAGTGATTCATTACAATCACTGATGCGCCAACTTGCTGAGCAACGCCTGCTATAATGGCCGTAAATGATTGGCTATCAAAATTATTCAAACTATCATTAGCAACATTCAATACTTGTGCAGCACCATACTTTCCTAATGCACCCGCATCTTCCGCTGCACCTAATGTCAAGGCTACACACTGAGTCCCCATTGCTTGAGCTGTTTTTGCCCCATAGGTTACTGCTTCGTAAGCAGCTTTTTTAAATTTGCCCTTTGGGCTTTCTGCATATACTAATACCATAATGGTTGGATTTTAAAATTTATATTTTTAAAAGATCGCTGCGCTCTCAGATCGCCAAAAGAGAAGTAAGATCGCTGCGCTCTCAGATCGCCTACGGCTGTCAGAGGTCAGATTTATGATGTTGACTTAGACGTTGACGCATTTCGATTTAACAAAAAAGTGTCTAAATTTCAAAGACGAACTCTGTCAACATCACAGTCAAAATCATACGTCTGACATCTGACAGTTCCATTAGCGCAAGCTAATAGGAACGATCTAACCTTTGACCTCTGACTTCTGATATTAAAGAATCTTCGCTTCTTCATAAAGCAATTTCACTAATTCATCCATATTCTCAGGATCAATCATCTTAACAGCAGACTTTGCTGGTGGCATTTCAAAACCAACCGTTACGGCTAAATCAGCAGCTTCTACAGCTGGTACTACCGTTAAGGGCTTTCGCTTCGCCATCATGATACCTCTCATATTTGGAATTCGTTGTTCCGCCATGCCTTTTGCACAACTGAAAACAACAGGCGTATCCACTTCTGCTACCTCTATCCCTCCTTCTATATCTCTCTCAACAGTAGCCGTATTGCCATCCATTGTTAATTTAGTAGCAAAAGAGATAAATGGTAAATCCAATAACTCAGAGACCATAGCTCCTATTTCAGAACCATTATAATCAATTGTTTCTTTACCAAAAAAGATCACATCGTAGTTTTCTGCTTTTGCATGCGCTGCAATTTGCTTGGCTACATATAAAGCGCTTTTAGGTTCACAATCTACACGTACGGCATTATCTGCTCCTATCGCTAAGCCTTTACGAATCGTTTGATCGTTCTCAGATGGACCAACATTAATAATCGTTACCGTTCCTCCAGCTTGTTCTTTTAACTCTAATCCTCTTACTAGAGCATACCATTCATCATAAGGATTCATGATGTATTGGACCCCTGCTGAATTGAAAGTGGTATTGTCCGCTGTAAACGATATTTTTGCAGTGGTTTCGGGTGTTTTGCTTACGCAAACCAAAATTTTCATACTTGAATTTTTGATGTAAATAACGACGAAATAATAAATCCGTAGAGTTATTGTTTTGTCATTACCAAACTAAGATTTAGGAGTGGGTATATCATTTGGCTATGAACTACTACTCTGAATCTTGAATAATTAAACAATAGAATCAACTATATTTCTTATTTTATGTTTAAAATTATTACTATTTAGACATAAATCAATTGCAAATATAGGGATTTTGATTCCCTCTATAAATGCTTGTTAGCGAATTTTCGCTAATAATTATATTTCTTTGACAAATCTTATGATACCAACTAGACTAGACCGACTACAGGAGCTATTAAAAGAAGACCCTGATAATTCTTTTATTCTATTTGCTATTGCTAAAGAATACGAAGGTTTGGGCGAAAAGGTGGAGGCTCTTAATCAATATTTGGCTTTAATTGAAAAAGATACTCAATATGTGGGGACTTACTATCATCTAGCTCGATTATATGAGGAGACGGGGGATGCGGAAGCGGCTTTGACCACTTACCAAAAAGGAATGGCTATTGCGCAAGCTGTGAAAGACCAACATGCTTATTCGGAATTGCAGAATGCTAAAATGAATTTGGAATTGGAGATGTAGCTTAGACATTCCTGTCTGAGCAGATCAGATGCTGCTCAGACAGGAATGTCTAAGCTACGGGTATCTATTTCCATACACCGAAAATGCCCCTTAGGACACTCATCAAACCCAATCTTAGAGCAAGGCCGACAAGCTAAACCTTTCACCTCCACTACTCTATTCTGATCTGCTTGATCTCCGTAATAAGGATACATCCCAAAATCAGGTACTGTATTACCCCAAATAGAAATGATGGGTTTATGAAAAGCTGCGGCGATATGCATTAAACCAGTATCACCAGTAATTACCTTATCAGCTTGTTGTACACAAAAAGCAGATTGCATCAGATTTATTTGCCCCACTAGATTGATAACATTGACTTTGTTTTTTAAAGAAAGGGATTCTATCAATTGGGATGCTTTTTCTTGCTCTGCTGGCCCACCTAAGACGACAATGGTCTCCAAGGATTTATTGATTATTGCTCGCCATTTTTCAATAGGTAGCGCTTTAGTATTTCGACCTGCTCCAATTACAACTGCTGTGAAATTAGTAGGCAAATCAATAGGCAGTTTTTGATCGGTTCTTTTTATAAAAAAATCTAGACCTGCACCGTCATTGATTATGCCTAATGGAAGTAAGGCTTCAAAATACCGATCCACTATATGTTTTTGAGGTAAGCGATTAATTTTAAAATGAACCAACAGCCATTTTTCAAAATTGAGTTTATTAAAGGAATAGCTTTTTATAAAAGATAAGTTCCATTTGACACGTGCGCTTCTGAGGTTTTTATGTAAATCTATAATACAATCGTATTGTTCCTTTTTAAGTTGAGGAGTTACTTCCTTTACGTTCTTATTTATGGTATATATTTTATCGATATAAGGATTGTTTGCTACAATTTGATGAAAGGAATGTTTGGTAAGGTAGTGGATTTCAGTTCCTAGTTGTTTTTTAAAACAACGGATCACAGGTGTGGTGAGGACGATATCGCCAATGGCACTAAAACGAATGAATAGGATTTTTTTCAATAAGTATATGTTTACGTTTCGCTGAAATGAAATTTAAATAAAAACATAAAGGGTTTTCTTATAAAAAAGTATTCGCTAAAAATTAGGCTAAAAACGTTA
>CAYOBX010000339.1:0-6759 GCA_964402245.1 uncultured Saprospiraceae bacterium
ATTTTGATTTCAAATAGCCATGCTTACATATTAAGAGTGTTTATTATACAACAAAACGTTCTATTTTTTAGTCCATTTTGCTAAGGAGTAATAAGAAATAGGCTATTTCCTATTATAATATTAAAAATAGCTATTATATAAATGATAATGTCTATTTTTCTCCTAATTAGCCAATAACCAACTTTTTAATACGTAAAATATCTATTTGTAATATCGAATCCCCAAAACTGGATTTAGCAAAATGCGATTAAAACCCGTTTCTCATAGTAATTGGACTTTTAAAAGTAAGCTGTCAAAAGTCCAGTAAGTAACGACGAAAGAATAAGTCCGTCATCTGGACGAGGTTATTTTTTGTCGTTACTAAGCCTTAAAAATAAGAGAATTTTTAGTAGGATGAAAATAAATGCCTATTTGCAAGAAGAAAATAAGGAAATTTAAGCAAGTTTTCCGCTTCTTTATGAATGTAAGTATCTTTAATTCCAACTAATCCATCTTAATTAAACATTAAGCATACATTAAAAAAAACATCATTTATGGACTCGATAATTAATGGCATTCTCAGTTTTAGAGGCACCTTCTTTACGTTAATAGGCATATTGGTGATCTATTATGCAGCAAAAACTTTAATAGATCGACAAGCAAAAGGAAAAACGGATTGGGGAATTATCCGTAGTATCGTTTTATTTAGTATTGCTATGGTTGGGGTCATTTCTTTGATTTTGTCGCTTCCGATGAGTAGCGAATTAAAAGGACAGGTGACCAGTTTAATGGGAATCGTTATCTCCGCAGTATTAGCATTGAGTTCTGCAACATTTATTGGAAATGGCTTAGCAGGAATTATGCTACGAACGATTAATAGTTTTAAGCCTGGCGACTTTATTGAGATAGACGATCATTTTGGGCGGATAACAGAAAGAGGCTTATTCCATACAGAAATTCAAACGCAGACAAGAGACTTAACAACTGTACCCAATTTATACCTAACAACCACTCCTTTTCGGATTAAGCGATCCACTGGAACCCTCATATCAGGAGTCTGCTCATTAGGATATGATGTCAATCGAATTTTAATAGAAGAGACTTTAATAAAAGCAGCAGAAATGGCCGGCTTAGAAAACGCTTTTGTTAGAGTGGTAGAACTAGGGGATTTTTCAGTAGTATATAAAGTATTTGGACTAACCAAAGAAATTAAAACCATTTTGAGTGCCCAGTCACGTCTTAATGGTGCGATGTTGGATGCTCTACATGAAGCAAACATTGAAATAGTTTCTCCTAATTTCATGAATCAACGACCTGTTGGGGAAACGGTTTTCATCCCTACTCAAATGAGTCCTATCCAAGAAGCAACTACGGAAGAAGCACCAGAAAATCTAATATTTGATAAAGCAGAAGAAGCAGAAAATTTAGAAAATCAAAAAACAGAATTGAAAGAAATAGATGATAAAATAGCTATATTGAATGAAGAAAAAGGCAAGATAATAGAAGAAGCTGAAAAGACTAGTTTGGATCTCCGAATCAAGGAATTAGATAATGAAAAGGTATCCCTATTAGAAAAAATCGAAGAACATCAGAAGGAAATTAAGAATACTAAATAAGATTAGGGGTCAGGAGTCAGGGATCAAAACATTCTGCGTAAGGAATGACGAAAAATCATCTGACTCCTGACTCCTGACTCCTAATTAATTATCCTGCTTAGCAAATACCTTCTTCAACAAATCAGAAGTTCTAGCACCTACATTCGTACGGATATTAGCTTCTTCTTTTTCTACTACAGAAAATAAGCCCTTTAACGCCTCCCCTGTTACATACTCATCTAAATTAGGATTCGCCTTAGTAATAAAAGGAATCTTATTGTACGCATTGATGGCATCTGACCATACTTTTCTAGCTTGTACTTTATCTAAAGATTCTTGAATAACTGGTGAGAAAGCAGTTGTTAACTCACCTGTCGTAGCATTTTGTAAGAACTGAGTAGCGGCCGTTTGTCCCCCCATTAATATCTTTGATGCATCTGCAATAGAAATCCCTTTAATCGCTTTAACAAAAATCGGCGCTGCACTTTTTGCAGCTTCTTCTGCCCCTCGGTTTAATTTCTTTACAATTTCATTTTCCACTTGTTTAAAACCAGGAATCTTTGATAGCTTATCGGTAATCTGACGAGCCTCTGGTGGTAGTAAAATCTTATAAGGACTTTCAAAATAACCATTGAAAGCAGAAAGCTTAGAAGCTCCTTTAGTAATACCTATTTCCAAAGCTTCTTTTAATCCATTACCTATTTGTGCATTGGTCAATGGCACATCTTTAATAACATCCTTTACAACATTTTGTAACTGTCCCGGAGAACATGCCGTCATAAAGAAAAATACTAATCCGAAAACGGAAACTTTTGTGAAATTCATTTTAATAAAATTTTAAATTGAATAGAGATTATTCTAAATATAATTGGTTTGAAATTTTGGCAGCGGAGCTACCAAAACTTCTACTTGGGTAAGGATAGCGGAACTACCCGTCTTATTTACTTGTTGAAAGATATAAGCTAAACGTACGAATTGAGTGCCAAATTACAAGACTATTTGTATTGGCGTTGGAAAATTAAGTAGGTAGGTGCTACTTTAATATTTAATTAACTAGAAATCAGGTAGTAGATAGACCATAGTTCTACACTATTGGATATGGAAATAGAAATTGGAAATAGAATAGACACAGAGATGCAATAATCCGCTTACAGGGAGTAACTTCTAATAATCGGTAAACAGTAGTTTTGAGATAGTTTTTTAGAGGGAGCAATTTTATTAGGCTTTTTTGAAAAAAAGCCTAATAAAATTGCTCCCTCTAAAGTAATAAATTAAACATACTTGTTGCCGATTGTCAAAAGAAAGGTCAATAGCCTAACGGCCTTTGTCAATTAACTTTATGTTGATATAATGAATGTTTTCAAGAACAAAAATAAGGGCTAAAAAGGCAGCCTAAAATTAATGGTTATTTGTTTCCCGTTCCTTACAGTCTATACATAAACATATATAATCCATTTTCCTTCCATTTTTCTTATTTTTGCGAAAATAGATCGCATCATCAACAAACCCAACTCTTACTTGGTGAAAGAGTAACATTAATACAAAACTAATGACAGAGAAGAAACGCTATCTGGTTACTGCTGCATTACCTTATGCAAATGGACCATTGCATATTGGACATCTAGGAGGGGCTTATTTATCATCCGATATTTTCGTTCGCTTTTTGCGATTGACAGGTAAGGATGTAGTCTTTGTTTGTGGATCAGATGAGCATGGCGCAGCTATTACAATCAAGGCTAAAAAGGAAGACACAACGCCTCAAGCAATTGTAGATAAGTATGATGCACTAATTAAAGAAACTTTTCAAAAAATAGGTTTATCATTTGACATTTATCATAGAACTTCTGCAAAAATACATCATGAAACTTCTCAAGAATTCTTTAGACAATTAAATACGAATGGAGAGTTTTTAGAAAAAACGACAGAACAATATTTTGATGTTGCTGCTCAACAGTTTTTGGCAGATCGATATATTGTTGGTACTTGTCCTAAATGTAGTCATACAGATGCTTATGGGGATCAATGTGAAAACTGTGGCTCTACTTTAAGTCCTACCGAATTAATTGAGCCTCGTTCTACCCTAAGTGGGGAAACGCCTATTTTAAAAGAAACGACTCATTGGTATTTGCAATTGGACAAATATGAAGCTTGGTTAAAAGAATGGATTGACACAGGCAAAGTCGATGGCAAACAATTACATATACCTTCTGATTGGAAAAACCATGTTTTAGGACAGTGTAAATCATGGCTAGACGGTGGCTTGCAACCTCGTGCGATGACCAGAGATTTAGATTGGGGGATTGATGTGCCACAAGAATTAGCAGGCTCAGAGGGGAAGAAGTTATATGTGTGGTTAGATGCACCTATTGGTTATATTTCTGCTACGAAGCAGTGGGCAGCAGATAATGGAAAAGATTGGAAGCCCTATTGGCAAGATGAAGAAACCGCCCTACTCCACTTTATTGGAAAAGATAACATCGTATTCCATTGCTTAATTTTCCCTTCTATTCTAAAAGCTAATGGAGACTATATATTACCAGTCAATGTACCTGCTAATCAATTTTTAAATTTAGAAGGTCGCAAATTATCAACTTCAAAAAATTGGGCCGTTTGGGTGCATGAATACATAGAGGAATTTCCAGGCAGAGAAGATGAACTTCGGTATAATCTAATTAAGAATATGCCAGAGCAGCGAGATAGCGAATTTACATGGAAAGGCTTCCAAGAAACTACTAATAATGAGCTAGTCAATAATCTCGCAAATTTTGTCAATCGAGTCATCGTTTTAACCAATAAATATTACGAAGGTCTTGTTCCTGATTTTGATCCTAATGATGCTATTATTGATTCTCAAAATCAAACAGAAACTTCTTTTCATGATTCTGAATTATTATCCTTACACGATCAGTTGCAAGAACTAGGAGAGGCTATTAGAAAATACGAGTTTCGTGCAGCCTTAACGGCTTTGATGGGTATTTCTGCATCTGGGAATCAGTTGCTACAATTCAATGAACCATGGAAGGCTGTAAAAAATGATCCAGAGTTAGTAAAGGTGGTTATGAATGCTTCTTTACAAATTGTAGCAGCTTTGAGTGTAGTGAGTCAACCATTTTTGCCTTTTACTTCTGAAAAGTTACGTGCCTTATTAAATTTACCCGCTTTACAAGCAGGAGAATTAAATACTATTTTAGATAAATTGTCAGAAGGAATCTCTATCCTAGAGGTTGGTCATAAAATTGGTGCACCTAATCATTTATTTACCAAAGTCGAGGATTCTTTGATTGAAGCGCAAGTAGAAAAATTAAATGCTACTGCTGCCGCTTCTGCTGTTGTCACACATACGCCCGTTAAGGAGACCATCACTTTTGATGATTTTACCAAAATGGATATTCGTACAGGCATCATATTAGAAGCGGAGAAAGTAAAGAAAACTAAGAAGCTCTTAAAATTAAAAGTGGATATAGGTTTAGAACAGAGAACCGTTGTATCTGGTATTGCCGAATTTTATGACCCTGCCAATATTATTGGTCAAGAGGTATTGCTATTAGCTAATCTTGCTCCAAGAAAATTAAGGGGAATAGAATCACAAGGGATGATTTTAATGGCGGAAAATGAAAAAGGGGAGTTAGCTTTTGTGTCTCCTAAAACTGGATTTGGCGCAGGTTTTACGGTTCGGTAGATATTCTTTTACAAATTCTGTAATCAATAAAAAAGGAGATACATTTTGCTATCTCCTTTTTTTATGTCTAGACTATTCATTATTTTTCGACGAAAAAAAAATAATTAACCACGTAGTTTATTTAAACACAAAGGTACATAGGCGTGCTTCACTATGTGATCTATATGCCTCGTATGTGTTTAAAATATCCACTCAATAAGTTTTATATAAAAACATCAAACAATGAAAAAGACAAGACGAAATTTCCTACTAAAAGCAGGACAATTAACTGCTGGTATTGGTCTAATGGGGTTTTATAGTTGCGATACCGTAAAACAAACCATAGATACAGGAGTCGCCAAAACCAAAGATATTGTTAATGAGGTGACGAACAAGCAATTTTTCAAAATCTCCCTAGCCCAATGGTCTTTAAATAAAGCCTTTTTTGGCGGACAACTAGATAACCTAGATTTTGCCGCTAAAACTAAGAACGATTTTGGAATTGATGGGATAGAATATGTGAATCAATTCTTTGCAGACAAAGCTAATGATCTAAGCTACCTAAACCAGATGAAACAAAGAGCCGCAGATAATGGGGTGCAAAGTTTATTGATTATGATTGATAATGAAGGATACTTAGGTTCTCTGGATAAGACTGAAAGAAAGGAAGCTGTAGAAAAACATTATAAGTGGGTAGATGCGGCTAAGCACTTAGGCTGCCACTCTATCCGAGTCAATGCTTTTGGGGTGGGTAGTGCAGAAGATGTGGCCAGCGCAGCAGTTGATGGATTAGGCAGTTTATCCGAATATGCTGCTAAAACAGATATTAATGTTATTGTAGAAAATCATGGCAGTTACTCTTCAAATGGTGCGTGGTTGGCTGGTGTCATGAAATCTGTTGGCATGGATAACTGTGGTACTTTACCTGATTTTGGCAACTTCTGTGTTAAACGAGACGGAGAAGGTATGTGGGGCGGCAATTGTGTGGAAGAGTATGACCGATATAAAGGCGTAATGGAAATGATGCCTTATGCTAAGGGGGTTAGTGCAAAGACTCATGATTTTGATGCAGCGGGTAATGAAATCCATACAGACTATACGAGAGTACTACAAATCGTCAAGGATGCTGGATATAGAGGCTATATTGGTATCGAGTATGAAGGACAGAATTTGAGTGCTGATGAAGGTATCAAAGCTACTATAGCTTTATTGAAAAAAGCAGGTGCTGCTGTTAGTTAGCATTAAATATAGTGTAACTCTGTATTGAACGCAGAGGTGCAGAGTACTATGGCCTCTGCACTTCTGCGTTACCCCTAATCATATCCACGAAATTCCATCTTTCCAGCTCATTCTCACCAAGTTTTTAAAATTACATTCATTTTTTATAAAAAACTGGCTCTACGAGACCAAGTCACTCCTTTTTAGTAAAAAGTGTTAAATCTCACCTAAGACATTTCGCTCACAACATTCTGTAAATCAATACTTTAATAGAGCTATGTCACAAGCCATATGCAAAACCACCATTTC
>CAYOBX010000340.1:0-6749 GCA_964402245.1 uncultured Saprospiraceae bacterium
AAATAAACCAAATGTTCAAAGCTAAATTAATCGAAAGCAAAAATTATTACAAACTAAGAAGTAAACAATTATTGTTGATGTTACTTCCATCTATACTCTTTGGATTGATGGGGAATTTTTTTCAGATTCCTCTTTGGTTCACTATCCTCCTGATTGGATTATTTATCTTGATAATTTTTTTTATGGGGAGGAATCAGAAACAGATAAATTCAGTGCTTGGAACTCGACTAATAGAAATTGATGAGCAAGAAATTAGAATTAAATCAAAGAATGGTACTCAAGAAGAAGTTATAAGATTACAAGAAGTTGAAAAACTAATTCTAAAACAGGATTACTCAATACCCCAAGAAACAATGAAAGAGGTGGGAGAAGAAATTATAGGTCATACAAAACAGAATTATCTAATTCTCAAAAAGGACAATCAGAATAGGCAATTAGATTTTGAAATTGATTCCTATTACATGATTGAGCAACTCAATAAAATAATAGAAAGTTGGAAATCAAAAGGATATAATATAGAAAGGATCAAGTAGTACTGAATTAGTAGTTCAGTGAACAGTCCCAGATTCCATTTATATTTTCCCCTACCTTTGCTATTCTTTGACTTCTGGTATCGAAGTGATCTACCAGTAGTTGTCAACGTCACAAGTCTGACCCCTGACAGCGCAGCGATCTGACCTCCGACAGCGCAGCGGTCTATTTTCCCCGATATACCCGAACATAATCAACTTCCATTACAGAAGGGAAAGGTGTTGTCGAATTGACCGTCATTCCTGCTTCAGGATTTAGGGCTAAATTCAAGCGCAAGACCATCCATTGTTGCCAAGGAAACGCCTCATTCCTGCGAAATTTTCTAGGTCTAGAAATGGTAGATATATCATCACAGGTGACTTTTTTAAAACGTTGATACGTTCGGATTAATTGATCGTCTATATAATAGTTAATAACAGTAGGGGTCCATTCTGCGGCATAGGTATGCCATGCTTGTATGTTCCAATTCATCTCTTTATCCACCCTAGCTTTTTTATTACCATTATGAACACTTGTGGTATATATGGATTGATCCGTACTAAAAATTTCTAATATATCAATTTCTCCTGCCCTGCCAGTTGTGCCACCACCACCCCATAGCCAAAACGCTGGCCATAGACCTGCACCTACTGGTAGTCGACAACGTATTTCAAAACGGCCATACTGAAAGGCAATTGTATCTGATTTTGTTTCTATAGCACCAGAAGTATACTCAAAAGCTAAATTAAAAGAATCGCCTTTTACCCTATTGGCACAAGTATGGTCTTCTCCATATATTCCTTTATAAACAGTAGATTCTTTTGCTGCGATTAATTTTAAAGTACCATTACTGACCACTACATTGTCCGCTTGATATACTTGTAATTCTGTGCCACATTCTTGTCTAGGTAGGGTGCAATCCCAGGGTTTAGGATTCCCATATGCCGTTCGCCAAATGGTCGTGTCTAAGTATGATCCATCAAATTCATCTTTCCATAATAATTGATAGTCACCTTGTGGACAGGTAATCATTTTTTGAACTTTCTCTCTTTTCTGTTGACGATTTTTATATTGACTGAACAATAAATTGGGAGTAATACAAAAAACAATTAGTAGTAGGTAAACGGAATGTTGCATATTTAGGTTAGTATCAAAAAATGATTCCTTTTGTTGATTTTTATATTTATATTTAAGACTTAAAATAGGCTCTTTGGGCTACAAGCTTTAACTAAAAAAATGAAGAAAACTAAATTAAATATTATTTCTAATCCAGCAGTAGATAAAGTCCTCAATAGTTATCCTACGCCCATTCCTAATAAATTAAAGCAACTCCGTCTTTATGAATTTCACCACCACTCAAGTAATACAAAGATTAAAAGCCTTAGCAAATCCAGATAAACTACTATTAAAAGAAAAGAAATTTGGGATCATATCCACCAATGCCTTAGGTATTTATCATAAAGACTTAAAAGTCCTCGCAAAGGAAATAGGCATGGATAGTGAATTAGCCAGTGAATTATTTGATACAGGGATCTATGAAGCACGTATCTTATGCAGCAAAATATTTAAAAAAGAAGACCTAACGAATAAACTACTAGAAAAATGGGTAGCTAGTTTTGAGAATTGGGAAATCTGTGATTCCTTTTGTATGGGATTGGTGGCAAAGAGTAAATGGGCGGTGCCTAAAATACTAGAGTGGGTGGACAGGAAACGAGAGTTTGAAAAGAGAGCAGGTTTTACGACTATTGCCGCCTATTGTATGGCAGATAAAAAAGCAGATAATGCAATCTATGAACAATTCTTTCCAATCATAAAAAATGCATCGACCGATGAACGCCTATACGTAAAGAAAGCCGTTAACTGGGCATTACGTAATATTGGCAAACGAAATATTGATTTGAATAAACAAGCTATTATAATCGCTAAAGAAATATTGACACTCGATACTAAATCAGCCAAGTGGATAGCTAAGGATGCCTTGCGAGAATTAGAAAAAGAAGGGATTAATATATTAGATTATCCCAGAACTATTTATCGACCTGAGTTAGACTGATTCGAACGATGTTCCTACAAGGAACGTTGTTCGTTACCAAATATTTAATTCAAAAACATCTAAACAATGAAAAAAATCACACTAAGTTTTATGTTATTTTTTGCTGTATATATTTTAACAGCACAAAGTATTCAATTCGATAGTCTTACTAATATGCCAGTGCCTAGAAGTGGTGTTTGTTCAGCTACAGATGGACAATTTATCTATGTAGTGAATGGGTTTAGCGGTGAGAATTACTGGAATCCAGAAATTTTCAAATATGATATTTCTTTAGGGACTTGGTCAATTTTTACCGATTTAACAATAGGAAAACACTATGCTTCAACTGCAATTATAGAAGATAAATTATATGTTTTTAATGGAAATGCTACAAAAGGAGTTAACGATAAAGTTGAAATTATAAATCTGAAAGATCAATCTATTTCTTTTGGTCAAACGACTCCTTACCAAAGTGGAAATGGAGGGGTAGCAACTTGGGAAGATAAAATCTATTCTTTTGGGGGATTTATTCGAACTAATCAATATTCCAAAAAAGTATTTGTATACCATACAAAGAAAGATCAATGGAAGTATGTAACAGATTTGCCAGAAGGATTTGAGACGGAAGGAGAAATAGTTAATGGCAAATTGTATGTTATTGGTGGCTATAATGGCGAGATGTCTAATAAGATCTATATATTTAATTTGAGCACGAATAAATGGGAAGAACCATATGAGATGCCTACTGGCATTTCTGCTCATACCACTGCTGTTGATAAGAACACAATCTATATAGTAGGGGATTACAAAAACCGAAAACAGATAGCATCATTTGATACATCAACCAATCAATACAAAGTATTAGAAAATAACATGAAACCTAGAAGACACGCCGCTGTTGAAATAATTAAGGGAAAATTATATGTAATGGGAGGGAATGTAGAATCATCTATAAATACGGCAATGCAGAATGTTCAAGTTGCGAAATTACCTAGTTTGCAGCTAGATAATAGACCATAGTTAAACCAGATTTTAAATTTAAGATTTTTTAGGAACCACAAAAATCACAAAAGAACATAAAAGTCTTTTGTATTACATACTTGAGTCTACTCCGAAAAGTTTTTTTTCTGTAAACTTAAATCAATTACTGTAAATATAGATTTATAGAAATTTGATTATGATAGAGTTATAGATCTGCCAGTTTTTGAAAAACTTGCAGATTTCGCACGAATCGACTTTTCGGAGAGGACTCATACTTGTAAAAGTTTGCAAAAAAAAACAAAGTTTAAGTCAACGTCAAATTTTTTAAACTCTAAAATCCGTTGCTAACTAAATCCGTTGCTAATCATTTTTTAACAACGGATTTAGTTAGCAACGGATTTTGCGGCTTAGCCGCCATGTGACTTTTGTGATTCAATAGATAATTGCGGCTTTGCCACTAAAGGTCTATGTGGTAAAAAAATAACGATCATCGCTGCAAATCAATCTCCTTCAAATTCTCAATACGATTCCTAACCAAGAAATCATCAATTGTTTCGAAGTGCTCAATTACTCGTTTATTTTTAAATTCGAACACTTTTTTAGTCAATCCTTTTTGGAAGTCTCTATCATGCGAAACCAATATCAGCGTACCATCAAAAGAACTTAATGCCTCTTTCAAAACATCCTTCGACTTAATATCCAAGTGATTAGTAGGCTCATCCAAAATAAGCAAATTGACAGGCTTTAGCAATAATTTGACCATTGCTAATCTGGTCCGTTCTCCACCAGATAAGACCGATACTTTTTTATCAATCGAATCGCCACTAAACATAAATCGTCCTAAGATATTTTTGATTTGCGTTCTAATATCTCCCTTAGCAACTTCATCTACTGTTTGGAAAACAGTTAGTTCTGGATCAAGTAAGGAGGCTTGGTTTTGTGCGAAGTAGCCGATCTCTACATTATGTCCTAGCTTGCCTTCCCCCTCAAAATCAATCTCTCCCATGATTGCTTTTATCATAGTCGATTTGCCTTCTCCATTTCTTCCTACAAAGGAGACTTTTTCGCCTCGCTCAATGGTCATGTTGGCATCTTTAAATACTACATGGTCGTCATAGCTTTTAGAAAGATCCTTCACCATCACAGGATAATCACCAGAACGATTGCAGGGCGGAAAACGTAATTTTAAAGCAGAATTATCTACCTCATCTATCTCGATAATTTCTAACTTTTCCAGCATTCGCTCTCTAGCATTCACTTGATTGGATTTAGAATAAGTCCCTCTGAAACGTTCTATAAAGCGTTTGCTATCTTCTATAAATTTCTGTTGTTCTTTAAAGGCTTTTATTTGGTGAGATCGTCGTTCTTTTCTAAGTTCTAGATAATGAGAATAATTTGCTTTATAATCATAGATTTTTCCCATCGTTACTTCTACCGTACGATTGGTAATATTGTCAATAAAGGCCTTGTCATGAGAGATGACTAATACGGCTTTTGCTTTATTGACTAAAAAATCTTCTAACCAAATGACGGACTCAATATCAATATGATTCGTTGGCTCATCCAACAAAATCAAGTCTGGTTTTTGTAATAGTATTTTAGCTAATTCAATACGCATTCGCCATCCACCACTAAACTCGCTGGTAGGTCTAGTAAAATCAGTTCGTTTAAAACCTAGCCCTCCCAATGTTTTCTCTACTTCTGCATCATAATTGATTTCTTCAATAGAATAATAGATTTCTCCCAGATCTGTTACCTTATCAATAATTGCAGCATATTCCGCAGATTCATAATCTGTCCGTGTTTCCAATTCTTTATTCAATCGCTCCATCTCATCCCGCATTTCGAATATTTTGCTAAATGCTTTAGAGGTTTCTTCAAATACGGTACAGTCATCATCAATCAAAAGATGCTGTGGTAAGTAGGCAATCACTACTTCTTTAGGATAACGTACCGCACCTCTAGTAGGCTTCTGCATACCTGCTATGATTTTCATCATAGTCGATTTTCCTGCGCCATTTTTACCCATTAAAGCAATCTTATCTGCTTCATTTATAACAAAAGAAACATCTTTAAACAAAGTCTGTCCGCTAAATTCTACGGCTATAGCATCAACTGAAATCATATATTTTACTTACTGTTTTGATTTGGGCGCAAAAGTAAGTAATAGGTAACAAGTAATAGGGAATAAGGGGTAATAATTTGACAATTCAGGATCGAACTTACAAAGTCTTCGAAACTTGGGAAGTTTCATTTTCGGTAATTTATCCTGTTTCGAGTATACTTGTTATTTTTTATCTACTACTTAACAACTCCTGTACCTTTTCAGCAGCATATTCATAACAAACCTCATACAACTCATCCATTTTGTCGCTATCAAAAATCCCATATTCAGAGAGTTTGTTAGGACAAAACATAAAATCACATAAATGAAATTTATTTAAAGAATTCGCATAGAAATTAAGGGCAGTAGCACGACTCATTAAATGTGCGATATTCGTTACTTCTTCTTTTTTAATTAGATTGATGGGAGATATAAAACTACCTATTAGTAAGTCACATCGACCAATCAGTGGTTCTACAGGAAAGTTATTCATGGTGCCTCCATCTACATACAAGGTATCGCCTATTTCTATAGGGGTAAATACACCTGGTACCGCAGCAGATGCCAGTAAAGGTCGAATGAGTTCACCAGAGGAGAAAAATTGAAATTTAGCATTCAAGAGATCTGTGGCACAGATATACACCGTTTTATGAAGGTCTTCGAAATTTTTCCCCACTAACCAAGGATCATATATTTCTGCATAAGACTCTGCGTCCAATACGCCTGGCTTCTGATAATTCAATCGACGCCATTGAAAAATCTTAGCATGTGTTTTTAGAAATTTAAAAATATCTTTGGGTGGATAACCAGCAGCATATAATGCAGCTACAATCGCACCAGAGCTACTACCTGCTAGTTGAGTTGGGATTAAATTATTTTCTTCTAATACTTTTAAAATAGCTACATGAGCTACACCACGAACACCGCCACCTGATAGCACTATTCCAATTTCTTTTGATGATTGCATGGTTGATATTTAAAGAACAGAATAAGTTTTTAATTAATGATGAATGATGAATACCAAATATGGCGTAAACACATCCTAGTCAACGTCTAGTAAATTCATCATTCATCATTCATCATTCATCATTTCTACGCTTCCACCAATACCAGCGTATTCAT
>CAYOBX010000341.1:0-1437 GCA_964402245.1 uncultured Saprospiraceae bacterium
TAATTATAAAGACATCGTCTGGGATGAAAAAATAGATAATGAAGACTATTTTGCATTATACAAATCCTTAAATTTTGAAGAAAAAGTTACTTTCCTAAAATTTCTACTAGAAAATTATCCTGCCTATGATGAAGATTGGGTAGAATATTTTTTTGATATAAAAGATACTTGGCGACGAGAAAATCAATGGGAACAACTCATTGATTTTTCCGATTTTGTAAGAGAGAAGAGTCCACTTACCTATAAGAAAGAATTCAACTATTTAGATGAAGAACCAACCTTATATGCCGCTTTCCATAAAGATCTAGAAAAAGTTAAAATTAGGTTTGCCGAAACGGTGACTCAACCTGTAGAGGCAGTTGATGATACGCTTCGATCCGTTTTTAATATTCTCTCAACAGATACTTATTTTAAAAACTATACGAAAGAAGTGGCGGAGAAAGTCTGGAAACCACTAGCCCAGTCCGATAAATTAATTGGTGATGCATCTTATAATTATACGGCTTATTTGTATTGTGATTTTTTAGAAACTGCTTTTAAACAAATAAAAACTGGTATACCTGTTGATTGGGAAATTTTCAAAACAAATGTTGAGCGGATTAATTTTAAATATGTTGAGCATTTTTCCAAGCTTCCTGATTTAGAGGTAGCTATTGAAAAAGGGGAATTTAGAACTAATCCTACCTATAGGAATGAAAAATTAGAGGTACTACTTGTTTCCATGCTTTATGAAGTGCATACCACTCGTGGCATACCTGTATATTGGTTATTTAGAACTTGGTTCGATTTGCGTCAATATTTATGGGAAAGAGAGGATGCTCCTAATAGAAAAAACTGGTTTAGTTTTACGCCCAAAATGATTGATGGATTTGTTAATAGCCTATATGGCTTTATTGGAGGCAATAAAGATGCTATGTTTATTGCTATGTGGACCTTACCCTATATTTTTGATTATTTTCTTGAAAAGCAATACATTGATCGGGTTTTGTTTTCAAGATTAATGGAATATTATCAACATGTCAAGAGAGATAATTTTTTACCCTATAGACGTAATCTTTGGAAATACAAAGCACTATATGACTGGAATAAACCTAGTTATATTTCAACGGAAGAATTTGAACAAGAAAAACAATTAGCCCTGCAATCAATTGGATGGAAGCAAGAGGAGGCGCGTCAAAAAATCAAAGCGCATATAGATACACTTCCTGAACTACCGAGTTATGTGATACCTCCGAAAAGACCTTCCATCATGGACAACATAATGTCCAGAACAAAGAGTAATCCTCTTCCTGCTTTGGGCAATAGTAGTAATAGCGGTAGCACTCGAAAACTAAGAAAGAAAAAGCCTCGGAAGAAAAAACATAAAGACAATCGAAAACGAGGATCAAAAAAAAATAAACGAAAGTAATTTACTGCTCTAGCTTAGCCGCTTCCCAA
>CAYOBX010000341.1:1537-6740 GCA_964402245.1 uncultured Saprospiraceae bacterium
TTCATCAATTAAACCTATAGAATATTGATTATCAATAATAGGAAAGGTAGTTAAAAAAGTAAGAAAGAGTTGTTTCTTAGTTTTCGTAGCTGCTTTAAAAATGGCCAACTTTTGTCTTAATTCTTTAGCATAAGCTTTTGTTAACAGGTAATCTTCTTTGTAAAATTTTAATTCACAAATATTGATGACATGGTCATTTCGATCTATTAATAAATCAATTTGACAGCCTGGCATTTCTTCATTTCCTTTTATTGAGAAAGTCGAAGCCTCTGCATACACTCCACCAATACTTAATGCCTTTTTGATTTGCTGAATATGTTTCAAGCCAATACTTTCAAAAGCATAACCACTCCAGCTTTTCCAAGTTTGTGTCTGGCTTAATTTCATCCAAGTACCTACACCTTCACTCCTGTTTTTTTCGATGAATTTTAAATAAAACAAAGTATATTCGTCGGTTAACCTATATCTCAAATCTCTTTTCTTCTTTCCAAAAGAATAGTAGGGGCTGATAAAACCTGAATGTACTAATTCCTCTATTACTTTGGTAGTGTTGCCTCCGTTAGGTAATTTTCCATTTTCAATGATTTCTTTTCGAGTGAGTCCTTGTTTCTTCGCTGCCAATAATCGAATGACTTTTATATGTTCCTCTGAATTATCAAACAAGGCAGGATACAACAAAGAAAACTCATCTTGTAACAATCCAGTTTTTGAAAAGCAGATAGCATCTATATTTTGAACAGCACTTTTACCCCCTTCAATTTCCTTTAAGTAATGAGGAATGCCGCCCATTGCCATATATATTTGTAAAATCTGGTAGCGATCTATATTAGGACTTTTGGTTTTCAGGAACAATTCTGTCTCTGCCAGATTAAAAGCTTCCAAATAGATTCTTCTAGTAATCCGATTATGCAAACCGCCTCTATCTCGCACCACCTTTTGAATCATCCAAGAAGCAGCGGAACCACAGATCACCACTACTACATTTTTCTGCACCGCCCAGCTATTCCAAAACCAACTTAAGCCCCTTAAAAACCCTGACTTGCGGGTTGCCATCCAAGGCAGTTCATCCAAAAACACGACGGCTTTCTTCTTTGATTGTAGTTGGGTTTCTACATATTCGGATAATAAATAAAAAGCTTCTAACCAATTTTTAGGTACCGCAATTGGAACAGGGCTTTTAGATTGTTTGGTCAATTGAATAGCAAAATTCTGTAATTGCTCTAATCTAGGGGCATGTTGGATGCCTGTTAATTCGAAGACTATGTCTTCTTTGTAAACGGTTTGTATTAGGAATGTTTTGCCTACTCTTCGCCTTCCGACTATAGAGACTAATTCTGGTTGGTCAGAGGCTAATGCTTTTTGTAGAATGGCTTGTTCTTTTACTCTTCCTATTAGTTTGTTTAGCATGTTTTTTATTTTATATGCGGCTATAAGTAATAAAAATACATAGATATAGCCGTATATAAAAATTATATTGGGCTATATCTTGTTAAAATACAGGTCTGTAGCCGTAAATATTTGTATTTTGGTATGTATTTTTAAAAGATACGTTGAGCATGTTTTTAAGGTGGGGCTTATTTTTAAGATAGATTGTTATTAGAAACACAACAAATGATTTTCATTACTGAATTCTCTTCTCATTGAACTACAACATAACTACTTTTCAATATGCGAACAGCAGAATAAGTGTATTTATGATACTTGCTTGGAAGTATTTTTAAAAGAAACAGGTATGCAAAAATTTATTCCTTTGCCTTCTACCATTCTCGAAAGCTAGTTAAGCCATAACTAACTATTAGCAATAACCTATCAATCACTACGTCCTATTTTAAGGAAAGTAAAAGAATTCATATTGTTATAGCTAAGTATAACACTATAATTAGCTATAAATATGTATTTTTAAGTACTTATAGCTAATTATAACTTATTACGATGGCAAGTACAGCTGTTTTTGGTCGAACTAAAGAGATAGACACCTTACAAAAATTATATGCAGGAAAACGTTCAGAATTTGTAGCAGTATATGGCAGGCGTAGGGTTGGGAAGACCTTTCTAATCAAAGAATTATTCGGAGATCGTTATGCTTTTCACGTAACGGGATTATTCGATGGGAGTATGTCTAAACAGTTAGTTAATTTTCATGCTGCCCTGCATAGATTCTATCCTGCGTCAACAGATACGCCTATTCCTACTACTTGGTTTAATGCTTTCCAACAATTAATTAGCTATCTAGAAACCAATACAAAAGAGCGGAAAGTCATTTTCATAGACGAATTGCCGTGGCTAGATACACCGAAGTCTGAATTTATTTCTGCTATCGAACATTTCTGGAATAGTTGGGCATTTCATCGGAATGATATTCTCTTGATCGTCTGTGGGTCGGCTACGTCTTGGATGATTAATGAGTTAATCAATAATCATGGGGGCTTACATAATCGGGTGACTACTCGTATTCATTTGGAACCGTTTACGCTACAAGAGACGGAAGCGTTTTTACAAGCCAAAGGCGGAGTATATGATCGGTATCAAATTATTCAGTTGTATATGGCGATGGGGGGCATTCCTTTCTACTTAGAAGCCATAGATACAGGATTGAGTGTTCCTCAAAATATTGACCAATTGTTCTTTAATAAAAATGGGCTGCTCCGAACAGAGTTTACTAATTTATATCGCTCCTTGTTTAAAAAACAGGAGAGGCATATTGCTATTATTGAAGCCTTGTCTCATAAAGCACAGGGTCTAACCAGAAAAGATTTAGTAAAAGCAACTCGACTAGCTAATGGTGGTACTTTTACGAAAATTTTAGAAGAATTGGAACAATGTGGATTTATTAGAAAATACTATCCTTTTGGAAAAAATCTAAGAGGTAGCTTTTATCAATTGACCGATCCCTATTCTTTATTTTATCTGAAGTTTATTAAGAACAATCGAGCCATAGGGGAAGGGGCATGGCTGACTCAAATAGATCAACCCAAATGGCGAGCATGGAGTGGCTATGCTTTTGAATATATTTGCTTTTATCATTTGGATGCGATTAAAAAGAGCTTGGGAATAGGAGCAGTTTACACAGAAATTTCAGCTTGGAGAAGCAAACAGAGCGACCCTGCGGTACAAATAGATTTAGTGTTAGATAGACGAGACCGTGTAATCAATTTGTGTGAGGTGAAATTTTCACAAGGGGTTTTCACCATTACTAAATCCTATGCCCAAAACCTACGATATAAAGTAGCTACTTTTCGGCAAGAGAGTAAAACCAAGAAAGCTGTTTTCCTAACTTTCATAAGTACTTTTGGACTACACAAAAATCAATATGCTAATAGTGTAGTACAAAATGAGTTAACTATGGATATATTTTTTGAATGACATTCATCCCCTACTCATAAACAATCTCTAAGCCCTCAAACAAATTATAGCAGCCCCGAGATTTCCGCTTAAACAACTGCCGATTATATTTCTCCTTCCGATCAATTTCATTTTTGGAGAGGATAGAATTGACGTACTGTCGCTTTCTTCGATAAGGTGGCAAGATAACGTCGGGCATCCATTCGATATAGTCCATAAAATCATCCATGCGTAGGCCTTGTAGAGCAGGTGGATCATCGAAGGAAATGACTTCATCTCGGATCGCCATCACATAGTTGACTAGGAAGTACTCCATTGATTTGACGCTTATTTTATGTAAGCGTTGGTGGCTAATGCATTTGATATGTGGTGTAAGGAATTGTTGATAAAGTGCCTTCAGTCGGGGCACTTTAAAATGTTCTAAGTCATAGCCTAATAGGACCATTTGTAAAACGGTTTTTCCACTATTGTCAGTTAAACGGATATTGGCTTCTTGGGAGACAAAGTATTCAATGAGCTGTTGTTTATCATGTAGGACGGCTATCATTAAGCCTGTTCTACCAAATTGGTGATCTCGAAAATTGATGCCGAATTTCTTGCAGGTCCTTTTGATATTTTTCAGACTACCGTTTTGGCAATCTTTATAAAAAGTTTGCTGTGCTTTCTCATATTCGCCCATGTACTGCTTGGCAGGACCATAGCCTACTTCTTTGTATAGGCGATTGATAAGTCCAGTTTTGAACCTAGATTTGGCATAGCTAAATAGCTGTTTGCAACTTTCTGGATTCGGTTTCTCGGCAGAGAAAATTTCTGCTATTAATTCGGCGGCTCGTTCAGGGCTAATATATTGTACACCTTTTAAGCGATCTCGGATTTGTTGTGCCTGTTCTAATTTGCCTTGTAATTCTAGGCGTCTAGCTTCTTCTAGCCATTCTTCTTCATTTGATTGCTGGGTTTTGAGTTTTAATTTAGATACAGGTTCAACTACTCCTAGTAAATTTAATAAGGCATGTTTTTGATGGAGTTCGATAATGTATAAATTTTTAACTGCCCTAGTGAATGCTACGTAAAGGGAGTTGATATAAAATTTATACGCTTCTAATTCTTTATTCTTCTTGTCTTTTGCTCTAGAGTACACTAAATTTTCATCCAATAAATCTTCCGACGAAATACCTGTTGTAATTTGTCGAAATTCTTTATCGTAAGTTGAAATAAAATTGATTAAAATGATATTCTCATATTCCAACCCTTTCGCCTCTTGGATGGAGAAGACTAGGGGTGTTTTAAAAAACTTTCGGACCCTAGCTTTTTCATCATTGTTCATCACCAAGACCGCAAATTTAGCAGAGCCTTGTGTCTTTTGATTCAGTTCTTTTTTAATCTTATCATTGTCCAAAAAGAAATTGATTTCCCCTTTCGTACTAGAAACCGTATTAATCAGATAAGTACTTTCTTTATCAATAGAACCAAAACGAGCGTTTTTGATTTTTAATAAATCATTGGAGAGTTTTGTAATTAGCTGAGAGTTTCGATAATTGGTTTTAAGAATTCGCATCGCACTTCCTTTTAAATCGGAAGTAAAGAATAGACTTTTTATTTTTGACCAAGAAAAGAAATTGGGATGTACTATCTGATTAGAATCTCCACTTAAGATAAAATTGATAGGTGTAAGCAAAGATTTTAATAAGAGCATCAATTGAACATTGGTAATGTCCTGTACTTCATCTACTACTACAAAGTCATATTTGGGTTCGCATAATTCCAGATATTCATACGCTAGCATATTGGTATCATACAAGTTTTCCGATTTCAAGAATTCTAAATATTTTTCAAACAGGTCGTATATTTTTTCTCGTTCATT
>CAYOBX010000342.1:0-6717 GCA_964402245.1 uncultured Saprospiraceae bacterium
CAGATACATTGATAGGATCAGGAATACCATCTACACATAGAGAAGTTCTATCAGAAGTAGAAATTGTTCCACCATCTACGTTACATACTGGAGCGGTAGGTGTTGTAGGCATAGTACTTCCACCTGTAGCACAAGCCATTGGGCTAGCATTCGTAGTCCAATCAGATGCAGTATTTGCATTACCATTCAATTCAAGAGACTGATTATTACTAAAAGAAGGAGCAGCGTTCCCATCCCATAATCCTCTACCTACAGCCAAGCCTGATCTTTGGTGACCAGTACTTCCCCATTCTAAGTAAGCTTCTAGTGCCGCAGCGCTTCCAAAAGAATTAGTATTATAGAGACCTAATTCTGAATCGCCAGTTTCATGCAAACCAGGAGCAGTTAAAACAACTTCTTCCCCAGCAGCTAAGTTTAAGCTTCCACATTCTAAGGTTAATTGATCTAATCTTCGGTAATCTGGAAAATCACAAATCCAGTAATTTGAGAGATTAACAGTTGAATTACCTGTATTTCGTAATTCAAATGTGCCTCCTGAAAAAACTTCGCTAATAATTATTTGCGCACCTAAGGAGTGTGTAAATAAAAATAAGAAGGCAATAGAAAATAATTTAGCTAAAAGATAAAGGGAGGTATTTCTCCCAGTGTCAAGGAAATGATTAAATTTCATGATATAAAAATATTTTAAAGTAATAGTTGGATAAAGTCCAACGATTGTAATAGGTGATTAAAAATAGTGGATCAACTTCTATAAGGCAGGGTTACTAAGTTCTAATTTTTGCAAACTATTTCAATAAAATTGAAATTAAAACACCAATATTTAATGCTAGAAGTGGGCGTTTTTAATTACTAAGTATGTGAAGAATTGAGGGATTTAGTATATAATCAAATCTGATTTCATACTATTTTTCTTGTAATATGCTCTCTAGGTTAAGCTCTGTATATAGGATTCTCTCTATTGACAGCCTAATAAAACATATTAAAGTTCCCCCAATCTTTCACACACTCTTTTAATTTTATTAGAACTTAACAACCATAAGGGATAGAGGGGCATCTCCTTGATATTGCAGAAGTATCTATATGAGTTGATTCTAGTCTTAAGACCTTTGAATTATATTAATGAGAACGATGAGTGTTTTCTTATATTTTGACTAATATACTTTATCAAATCAATCCGAAATAGTATTGTTATTTAATTGTATAAAAGCCGAAAATACTTGTTGTTATTAATGAGATTATAATTTATGCATCTATTATATAACCCATACAATGTTTATTATAAAAAGGCTGCGTAGTTAAGAATATTTTTAAACAATTTTTTACAATTGACTCCTGTTCATGGGTAAATAAGTATTACCTACCCACTCGGAAACTATACTTAGCATTTACACCTATAGTAAGTACCTTGATCTGACCATGCCCTATTCCTGTTATAGGTAACTGTAAATATGGGCCTATCGCTAGGCTACTTTTATTAGCAAAAGGCATATGATACCCAGTAGAAACTTCTCCTAGACTAAACCAGTGTCGATTAGTATTTTGAGTACTCCATTTTTGTCTTAAACTAGCATCGGGTACCCTGTAATTATATTGATACTGTTCCTCCAACATAAAGAATGTATTTAAACCTACGCTAATAAACCAACTCTTTTTAGCATAACCATTACTAAAAAAACTTGCATAAAGCGGAATTTCCAATACATCACAATGTGCTTTAACGGTTTCTGGAACTGTACCTTTAGACCAAAAACCTTTCGGTGCTTTGTAAGATTCTCCTTGGGCTACATACTCTTTTCTAGAAAAATTCACCCCTAGACTTACTGCGTATTTATCAGCAAAATAGGAATCTAAATGTAAACCTATTCTTCCTTTCGGTACACAAAAAGTTGATTCTTCAACCGTATTAGATTCTATTCCAGCTATGAGACTTAGAGTGAAGTAATTATTTTTTTTTCCCTTGATTGGATCTATAGCATCAAATGCAATAGTTTTTTTAATGATCTCCTCTGTATTAATAAATAAGTTATTTGATGCATCTAAATTTGGTAGTTCCGCTACTAAGTCAAGTACTTTAGTTTCTTGAAATTGTTTTTCGACGATTGCATTGTTTGTAAGAGTTTCTTCAAGGTTTATCTCCCTTGTAGTCAAGCCAATAATATTGTTCTGGCGATCTATTATGTTATTTACTTTTTCAACAACTGAATTAACTGCTGCTTTCTCTTCTACGCTAGAAGAATCATTATTATTATTATTATTATTATTAGGTTCTTTTGATAATTTTATTTTTTTAATATTCGTTAGATCATTGGAGATGATAGTTTTTTCTATCTCCATGCTTTGATTTAAAGATATCGAATTTTGATCGTTCTGTCCTTGTAATGATAATTCATTGGACATAGATTTTGTAATATAGATAACTATACCCACAACGGTAATAAGACTTAATAAGCCTGTGAAAATCCAGATAAAAGAGCGTTTTTGCTTCTTTTTATCTAATAGTTGTTCCATTTGTTTCCAAGCAACTTCATTGTATTCAAAGTCATGTTGCTCCGAGCCTAACTGAAACAGTTTATCTAAATCTTCTGGAGACAAATCTAACATGCTATATTGATTGCTTTAAATTAATGATAACTAATTCTCTTAATTTAACTCTAGCTCTGGCTAAATTAGATTTTGAAGTACTTACAGAGATACCAAGCATATTTGCAATTTCTTCATGCTTATATCCTTCTATAACATACAAATTAAATACAGTGCGATATGCTACTGATAAGGATTTAAGTACTTTGATTAAATCTTTATAATTCAATTTACTTAAAACATCTTCTTGAGTGGCTAGTGCTGGGATGGCCTCTATGTCCAATACTTCTTTATATTTTTTCTCTTTTTTCATATAATTAATGGCTGTATTCACAATGATTTTTCTAAACCAAGGTTTAAATTCCAATTGTGTATCGTATCGCTTAATATTAGTAAATACTTTCAAAAAGGCATCATTCACAATACTCATAGCCTCTGTTTGTGAATTAACATACCGTACTGCTATACTCATCCCATAAGGATAGTATAGGCGATATAGCGCATTTTGGCTACTACGCTGATCACGGTAACATCCTTGAAGGATTTTCTGAAAGTCTGTTGGCCTATTTTGATGCATGGAATGCTGTGTAATTTTTAACTTAAAACTTGGTGTTACCATGTTTAATTCATGCTTCTTTTCTTCCTATACAGTTTTTTTTTAAAGAAGGCTGCGTTGAAGTTAAATTTAATTTTTGATAGCAATAATAAATGAAGAAGTTAAACTCTAAATAGCTCTTGCTAACTGCTGAAAAAATTGCATAAGAAGAACAGAATCATGAATGGCTCAATTTTTTTATAAAAAAAATAGCTAAACATTTAAAAAAACCTTAATTTTATTAAATAGAGTGACAACTATGATTCCATAAAGTCAAAATTTAAAAGATTTAACACTGAATTTGTTCAAGAATATATTCTGCAATTAGTTGTAAGTGCTTGATTTTTAGGATGAAGCTCTTTTTATTTTCGTAGCCTTAAAGCTACGGGAATCAAAAAACTGAAGTATCTAGGAATCAATGACTTGTAACTAATGCATCAATACATCCTTAAACAACTTCACTAAAAATAATTGATATGAATTTTAATAGATTGATGAAATCTAATAATCCAATGATAAAAGAGAAAGTAGTTACGGGCGGTTCTCCGATCACAAGAGCAGGAGAAGGGGCAATGACTATTTCTGGAGGTATAAATAAATCCTTGATCCTATTTGGATTAATGTTAATGACAGCAGTTGTCGGTTTTACAATGCCTAGTCAATTATTTATGTACGGAGGTATCTTTGGAGGTATGGCAATTAGTTTTATTGCTTCTAGAAGTCCTGAGAAATCTTCTATGTGGGCACCGCTATTTGCTTTAGTATATGGATTAGCAATAGGAACAATTACGGCAATATATGGAGCTAGATATAATGGGATTATCTTTCAAGCAGTAACCATTACGATGTCTATCTTCTTTGCAATGTTGTTTTTATACAAATCAGGCTTGATAACCGTTACCGATAAATTCAGAAGTGTTATTATGACGCTGATGGGAGGCATTATGATTTTATACCTAGTTTCTTTTGGTGTGCACATGTTTGGCTATGATATGCCATTCTTACATGACCAAAGTATGATAGGCATTGGTATCAGCTGTGTTATTGCATTAGTTGCTTCTTTAAAATTATTAGTAGATTTTGATAATTTTGATAGAGGTGCCAAATCAGGCGCACCAAACTATATGGAATGGTATATTTCTATGGGCTTGTTGTTTACACTTATTTGGTTATACACAGAGATATTATATATCGTAAGTGCTTTTATGGGATCTGAATAATTCAAAATCCATAAATCTAACAAAAAAAGCTCTCTATGTCATTGTGCATAGAGGGCTTTTTTCGTTGTACATGAGAGCAGAACAGAGAAGCGATAGGAGAATAGAATAGAGATCAACTTGATTTTTTATTGAACACAGAGACACGGAGCACACAGAGTTTTAAGTATTCTCTGTGCGCTCTGTGCCTCTGTGTTCAATAAGCGTCTAATAAGGTATTACCTTTAAAATAATGACCATATATTGATTACACAAATGAACGCTGTTTCTATTCTCGCATCTCTGTGCTCTGTTCTAAAAAATCATATCCGTTTAACAATAAAACAAAAGCGTGAAATTTTTTATGTTTAAAGAAAAAACTTAAAAAGAATTGTTTGATAAAAGAATTTGTTTTATATTGCGATCAAATTATATTTTTTTGTTTTAAAAGTTGTTGGTAACAAAACAACATCAATACTAAAAACCAAAAAATAACTATTCTCTCGCACTAAAAATAAAAACAAATTGAAATGATCAGAGACGACAGAATTCAATTGAATAACCGTTTTATTCATGTATTTTCTTTACTAGAAGAAAGAGGGGATATTGTATTAAATGATAGAAATGGTAAAGGCATGGGAGACTTTGCCGATAAAATATTAGGAAATAGAGCTTATGGCCATATTGTGCGTGCTTTTTTGAATAAACAAGATAAACGGGTAATAGACTATCGCCATGCAAAAATGGTATGCAAGGTATATAATGTAAATGAAAGTTATTTATTGGAAGGAATAGGTACACCATTTGGATTTGATTTACCTAAAAGCAATGCAGTAGTAGATGCTAGTGCCGCTCAAGGAAATATCTTATTTACTACTACAAGAGCATTTGCAGGTTCTGCAGTAGAGGCAGGAGGCTTTGCCAAAGAAGACAAGCAATATTTTGCAATCCCTGGTGTTGCAGGAGGAGGATTAGTAGCTTTTCCGATTGATGGTAATAGTATGGAGCCTGTAATTATGAATGGTGATATTGTTATTTGTAGAGAAGTATCTAGTCTTAAAGAAGTAAAAGAAAATGAAATTTATGCCATTAAAACAAATGGCACTTTATGGGTGAAATATGTTCAACTAGTATTGGATGCTAAAGGGACTAGAGTAGAGCGGTTAAAATTAATTTCTGCGAATTACCTAGAGCACGATCCATTTGAAGAAGAGGTCAGTTCTTATACTCGATTGTATAAGGTCATTCGTAGAGTTAGTGATTTATAAAAGAAATAAACATACGCTTAGATCTTATCTTAGACCTGTTTCTAAATTTCTAAAATATATACTGCTTTATTGATTGTTTTGCTCGCTTTGAACAGCGAGCAAAACATCTTTATCTATGGGCAGCAACAAACAAACAAACAAACATACTTACCTTAGTACTTATTAGTAAACCTCAAATCTACCTCAAAAACATTATAATTTCTCTTCTTAGTTATTGTTACTTTTCGATAAATCACGCTTGATTTGAGTAAGATAGAAGTGTCTTGTCTATGTACTATACTAAACAAAGATTTCTATAGTCTCGGAATTTGTCTAAGACCATTGTTTTTACTTTAAACTCAGTATTGTATGGCAATAAGTATCACACCAAACATTTTACTTACTAATGTTGCTGCTTTTTCAGGTAATACAGTTAGTCTAAATGTTGCTGAAAAAAAAGAACGTTTTCGCATACCTGGTATTACAGGAGCATTAGTAGCTTTTAATATCAATGGGAATAGTATGTGCCCAACTATTAAGCCTGGAGATATGGTGATTTGCAGTCTCTTAGAAAATTTAAAAGAATTGAAAGAGAACGAAATTTATGCAGTTGTTACTGAGCAGTCTGTATGGGTCAAAAGGGTACAACATAAAGCCAATGAATTTGGAATATGGACGCACCTACAACTCTTATCTGACAATCATGAAGAATACGATCCTTTCCTTGTAAATATTAAAGAGGTCAAAAAAATATTACGTGTTAAGCTTAAATTAACTGGTTTGTAAAAGAATAAAGTCAAGCTAAGGTGCTTTATCTTGAGACTCGGCAACAAGTATGTTGATATAGTTTTTTGGGGTAGTGATTTTACTAGATTTTTTTATAAAAAAACCTAGCAAAATCACTAACTCTAAAAAACTATATCAAAGCTACCGCTTGCCGAGTACCAAAAGCTACCTCTATAAATAATTGATTATCAAATAATTATTTTTTAGCCTGACGGTTATGGTTTGTAGCTTCGACCCTATACTCATTTATGTTTGTAGCATAATTTTCAGCGAATTCCATTTTATAAGAAAGTCTTCTTTGACAAATCTTCAT
>CAYOBX010000343.1:0-5433 GCA_964402245.1 uncultured Saprospiraceae bacterium
TAGCTCAGCTGGTTAGAGCGGTTGACTGTTAATCAATAGGTCCAAGGTTCGAGTCCTTGTGGAAGCGCCATAGAAGCCCGACAACTATATAGTTGTTGGGCTTTTTGCATTTCTAAGAATCTTGTAATTAAGTCTCATGAAAAAGAACTCATTTCTACTCTTATTCTTATTGTGCTTTACAAATAATTTATTTGCTCAATTAGATACAGATATCAAAGCCCCTTCCACCTTCGCCGTAGCTATCAACCAAGACAATGCCTTTGGCTTTTATCCAAGTGTTTTTGGTAGTTTCGGATTAAATGAAAATTTAAGCTTTACCTATTATGGCATTCTTTGGACGAATCCTACCTATGGAAATATTGCGGCTGGAGGGATAGATAATTGGTTAGAGGCAGGCGCAGGACTGAGTTTTTTGACAGCAGACAATCGAATGTTAGTGAATCCTTTTATAGGCTTTACACATGGGAAATTGTTATCTGGTGGAGAAAATGGTGTTATAGGGGATGGAATCGTACCTGGTATTACTAGTTTTTACCTAACAGATAAATGGGATATTGAGTTATTTGCTGCCTATTATAAAGCCCTTCGAAAAGAAGGACCAGTTACCTTTGATTACTTTTTGTATTGGGCTTTGCCAGGATATATTATTAATGAACATGTAACTTTAGGCGTTCATCATGAAAGTTTTATTTTGACAAGAGAAACAGAGGGCGAATCCTTTCCGCTCTATCAATGGTTGGGTGGGTTTGTAAAGTTTACCGTAGATAATAAGTACATTTTTCGATTTTCTGCTGGTAAGAACTTTAAGACGGATTTCAATTCAGGAGACTTTTATAAACTGACGGTGTTTATTCCTCTACTATAAAAGAGCGTCGTCCGATAAATCAATGTCCATCGAATAAAATATAACATGACCATCTACCAACAAATAATTGATTTACTAGAAGCTAATAACATTCCATATAAAGCAAGAACCCACGAAGTAACCCTTACCTCTGCGGATTCTGCTAGAGTACGTGGCGAATCTATGTCAACTGGCGCAAAGGCCATCGTCATGAAAGTACAAAACGACTTTTGTTTATTGGTACTTCCTGCCAATCAAAAAGTCGATTCCAATAGAGTCAAACAATATTTTAAAGACCAAGGGAAACGAGTGCGGAAAATACGATTTGCCTCTAGCGAAGAATTATTGGAACACACAGGTTTGGTTTCTGGTTCTGTTCCTCCTTTTGGGTATCCTATATTGGAGTATCCTCTTTTTGTAGATCCAGCCTTATTAAAAAATGAATCTATTTCTTTTAATGCAGGATCTTTGACAAACTCCATTACTATTAGTACGGTAGACTATGAAAAAGTAGCAGGTGCTACCTTTTTTGATTTTGGATTACTGCCTTCCTAATTTTCAAATCCCCGTAGAAACAGCCTTCCAATACGGAATGATTAACCGATTGGTCCCTGCGGAAGAACATCTAAAAGGAGCTGTTGCCTTAGCAGAAACTATTATTCAAAATGCTCTTATTTCGGTGCACGAGCCAAATCGCTTTCTAAAAAAACAGCCCCTCGCCAATATAAAAAAGAACTCGCAGCAGCTACCACAAAGCCTATGCACATGGCCCATCGTAAAGATTGGACACCATAGCTAGGTGCTAAATAATCACTAGCCATACCAATCAATAAAGGACCCATTCCTAATCCAATTAAATTTAAAAAGAGAAATAGTACGGCAGAAGCTAAAGCCCGCATCCGCAAACCCACCATTCCATGTGCCATAGCGATAATCGAACCTAAATAGGTTGCCCATAAAGCCTTTACTACAATATTGGTGATTACGACCCCATACTTATTAGAAGAAAAAAGCATGATTGCTAAAAGGGGAATAGATAAAAACAAAGAAATAGCGGGTATCCAAAGATACCATCGTTTATCTCGAACGCCTAAACGATCTGCTAAATAGCCGCCTAACCAAACGCCTATAATACCACCACCGCCACTCCCTGCTGCTAGCCAGGTTCCTATTTCTCCACTGTCCATATGATGTATTCGGCGCAATAAAGAAGGGAGAAAATTGCCAATGCCATATGCATTAAAAGCATTTAAACCAGCAGCAAAAGCCATAAAAACAAAAGCTTTTCGACTCATCAATAATTTAAACACCTCTAGCATACTATATTCTGAATGCTGAACTTTTACGTGTTCAGAGTAGCCTCTGGGTGGTTCTTTGACCGTAAAGTAAAAGAAGACTGCATAGAGTACTCCTGGAAAACCAACCATCATTAAGGCCATTCTCCATCCAAAAAATTCATCTAACCAACCACCAAATAAATAACCTAATAAAATGCCAATGTATATACCCGCAGAATAAGTGGCTAATGCAGTTGCTCTTTTATTAACTGGAAAATAATCTGAAATCATGGAGTGGGCAGGAGGGCTAGCACCCGCTTCTCCAATACCTACACCAATACGTGCTAATAATAACTGCACAAAATTGGCCGCTCTTCCTGACAATACAGTCATGAGACTCCAGACTGTCAAAGAAACGGCTATGATTTTCTTTCTATTAGAATTGTCTGCTAAGCGAGCGATAGGAATTCCTAAGGTTACATAGAATAAAGCAAAAGCAAAGCCTGTTAGCAAGCCTAACTGTGTATCTGATAGATTTAATTCTGCTTTGATACTTTCTTGTAAAATCACCAATATTTGGCGATCAATAAAATTGAAGATATACACACCCGTTAAGACAAAAAGGACATATTTTTTATAACCCTCGGAGTACATGGGCGATTGGTCTTCTGTTTCTTGCATGATATTGTTTGCAGTCGTCGTCGTTTTGTAATAGGGGTAAGGTAGGGATTTTTTCTGTATTTATATCAAAATTATTTGTTACTGTTCAGTACATTCTTCTAACAATATTATAGTCGTCAATAATAAGTTAAGCTTATTGAAATCAAAGGCGATTTTTGGTGCAAATGCTAGTGGAAAGACTAATTTGATAAAAGCATTTTTGGCTATGCACCTATTTACACTAGATTAAAAGAAGATGATAATGCTTCTCAAGTTAATGCAATAAAACGTGCGGAGAATTTATCTAGAAAATGGGAAGATGCCCCATTTGTTGATAGGAATCCTTGCACTACAGTTTATAAATTAGTACAGGAACTAAATAGATATTTATAGTATATAGCTTTATCCTAACACTTAACTTATATTTGTCGGAAAAATAACGATGTCATCTACAACCATTCTTTCCTTACAACAAATTGAAGCGTATCTCCAAACAGTCGATTTAATTCCTCTAATTGAAAAAGGCTTTGTGGACTATTCTAATGACCTTTCGGTGGTGCCTCCTGTTGGGGAATTACTTTTTGAACAACCACCAGGAGAAACCCACATCAAATATGGATATATTAAAGACCAAGCTTATTATGCAGTGAAAATTGCATCGGGTTTTCCTGATAACACGGAGCTAGGTATAAAAACTAGCCAAGGCGTAGTCTTATTATTTAGTCAACAAACAGGAGCACTTAGTTGTGTTTTATTAGACGAAGGCTACTTAACAGATGTGCGAACAGCTATTGCTAGTATGATTACTTTAAAGCATTTAGCCCCAAATAAGATCAAGAGAATTGGTATTGTTGGTACGGGAATTCAAGCTAAATTACAACTAGCTTTTTTACATCAAGTAACAGATTGTAAAGATATTGTCGTATGGGGTAGAACGCCTGAAAATGTAGCCGCTTATCAAGCTCATTTTCAAGATAGTTCATTTACAATAGAGGCGGCAGATAGCTTAGCTTATTTGGCTTCTGAATGTCAGGTCATTATCACCACGACTCCTGCAAAAGAACCTTTGCTATATTTTGAATATATTCAAAAAGGTACTCATATCACTGCTTTAGGATCAGATACAGCAGAGAAAATAGAGTTAGATCCAAATATTTTATTACATGCAGATGCGGTAGTGGTAGATAGTAAATCTCAAAGTCAGAGTAGGGGAGAGGTGTTCCAAGCAAGAAAATATGACTGCTTAAAAGAGGATCAATTAATTGAATTAGGTACATTAATTGCAGACCCTTCTATCGGTAGAAAAAATGATGCACAAATTACGGTAGCAGACTTGACTGGGGTAGCGGTACAAGACATTATGATTGCTACGGCTGTATTTGAATATCATTTGAATGATAAGGAATAAGTTAAGTAAAAGGTAATAAGTAATAAGGTATGTTGTTGACCACTATACTTTTATTTCTGCACTCTTTTTATTTCTACACTTTTTGTATTCAACGCGGAGATGCAGAGGTGCTGAGAACACATGTAACTCTGTATCTCTACGCCTCTGCGTTCCATAATGTCTACATCATAAGTCCGACCCCTGACAGCAAAGCGGTCTAACTTCTAAAAAAAAAATATGCTATACGATAATATTCAAGAAGCACTAGAATACATCACAACGATCACCGATTTTAAACCAACCTATGGAATCATACTAGGAACTGGTTTGGCTGGACTAGTAGATAATATGGACATCGTTGAGTCTATTGAGTATGAGGAAATTCCTCATTTTTTAAGTCCTACAGTAGAGACACATCGAGGGAAATTAATCTTTGGCCATTTTGGTGGTCAAGCGGTTGTAGTAATGGCAGGACGCTTTCATTATTATGAGGGCTACTCGATGAAGGAAGTGACTTTTCCTGTAAGAGTCTTAAAGTTTTTAGGGATTAAGCGATTATTTATCTCTAATATTTCAGGCAGTACTAGTCTGCATATTTTTCCAGGAGATCTGGTATTTGTAAAAGATCATATTAATCTTCAACCAGAAAATCCTTTACGAGGAATTAACGATGAACGACTAGGCCCAAGATTTCCAGAAATGCTAAAAACATATGACCGAGGGATGAATCAAGTAGCTTTGGATATAGCGATGGAAAAAGGGATTCGGGCGCATGAAGGAGTGTATGTGGCCTTGCAAGGACCTAATTTAGAAACACCAGCGGAATATAATTATTTGCATCGAATTGGGGGAGATGTGGTAGGGATGTCTACAGTGCCAGAAGTAATCGTTGCTAGGCATATGGATTTGCCTATTTTTGTCGTATCAGTGGTTTCTAATAAATGTTATCCTACGGAAAATATTGAACCTGCTAGTTTGGAGGAAATTATTGCGATGGCAACAGAGGCAGGGGTGAAAATGCAGTTGATTATTAAGGCTTTAATTGGGGAGAGAGGGTGAAATTAGGTTAGAACACGGAGGCACAGAGCCACGGAGTTTTTTATACTACATGCGAGAATAGGGTTAGAACACAGAGGCACAGAGTGCACAGAGAATAATTTTTCCTCTGTGTGCCCTGTGCCTCTGTGTTCAATAACATCTAACTCTGTAGTAGGTTAGAACACGGAGGCACAGAGCCACGGAGTTTTTTATACTACATGCGAGAA
>CAYOBX010000343.1:5533-6715 GCA_964402245.1 uncultured Saprospiraceae bacterium
TAGGTTAGAACACGGAGGCACAGAGCCACGGAGTTTTTTATACTACATGCGAGAATAGGGTTAGAACACAGAGGCACAGAGTGCACAGAGAATAATTTTTCCTCTGTGTGCCCTGTGCCTCTGTGTTCAATAACATCTAACTCTGTATCTCTTTTTATAAAATAGTCGTATTCGACAGAATATACTCCAAGTACTGCATAAACTCCCGTTTCTCCTTTCCAGGCGCAAAGACAAAACCATCCAGTAAATATAACTCACCAGAAGTAGGGTGGTGTATCAAGTAACTAATAAAAGGCCCACCCATATAATCCTGCGTCAATTCCCAAATCCCTCTAGCTTCTACTGCATATAAATCTTGGTGTTGTATCGGGTTGACAAACATAGGAAGTGCTTGGTCATTGATACGCATATAAGAACCTTCCACAGTGGAAGAAATATATTGCTTGGAAATAGTATCTCTTAAGCTTTTAAACCCTTCATAACTTAGTTGGGCTTGATCGGTATAAGGGAGCTTATGAATCAAAATATTACTACTCATCTCCGCAGTTTCCCGACGTAGCCACATCAAATTAGAATCATCCATTGCTAAAAAATATTCATTAGGAACACGGATTTGTAGCCCCATTTTTTCTTGTATCTTTTGGCTCAATAGTCGACTTTCACCACCTGCATAAATAGCTCCTTCTAATATCTTTTTATCTCCGTCCTGAATTTTTTTAGCAATGCTAGGGTAGGTTGTTTTGATATTGGTCATTAAGCTATTATCGTCTGTTCCGAACATATATAAAATCAATTGCCCCCTTGCCCACTTATCTCTCTTTTGTAAGTTACCATATCCATTTTCTTCTTTGGCTTTTCTGATTCTTTCGGGACCTATATTTTCTTTCATTAACTGAGCTGTGGAGGAGTTCGAGTCTTCAATATCCCCCAATAGTATATAAGTCCTTAGTTCTTTTCTAATGGGATCAGCGATCAATTCCTCTGGCGTAAAATGCTTTAGATCGAATACAGGCTCTGGTTGTGGTAAGATGAGAAAAGCAGAGGCAAAATAATATTTGAAGGTATCTCCTACCGCTCCTTCCCAGACATCTCTATCTGCAATGACAACGACTTGGTTGGCTTTTCCAAAGGCACTAGGCTTTACATTTAATCGACTAACTGCTTCTTCAGAGCAGCTAGTGA
>CAYOBX010000344.1:0-6694 GCA_964402245.1 uncultured Saprospiraceae bacterium
GTAGGATTTTGAATTGTGCTACTGCGCAAGATCCTACTAATCCTGAAATCTTATAAATCCTAATTCTGACATTTAAGTGGTATTGAGAACTTATCAGGTATCAGCCATTGCTAAAAGCTGATGTATATATACCATAATCTCTGTGCCCTCCGTGCCTCCGTGTTCAAAAAAAACAAAGTGGCGACAGCCACCTCTATGCCTCTCTTAACTCTATCATCACCTCCAATATCTGCGCAGCCGCTTCAGCAATAACTGTCCCAGGACCAAAAACCCCCAACACGCCTGCCTTAAATAAAAAATCATAATCCTTAGGAGGAATCACGCCCCCAGTAATGACCATAATATCCATTCTACCAATATCTTTTAATGCTTTTATGGTCTGAGGAACTAATGTTTTATGACCAGCTGCTAAGGAAGAAATACCTAAGATATGGACATCATTTTCTGCGGCTTGTTTAGCGGCCTCTTCAGGGGTTTGAAAAAGAGGACCTACATCCACATCAAAGCCTAAATCCGCAAAACTAGTAGCGATTACTTTTGCGCCACGGTCATGTCCATCTTGACCCAATTTAGCCACCATAATACGAGGACGACGACCTTCTAATTCGGCAAAACGATTGGATAAAGCTCTAGCTTTTTGAAAATCTTCATTCATGGCGATTTCATTAGAATAAGCTCCTTGTACCATTTTTGTGGTGGCCTTATAGCGACCAAAGGAGGTTTCCATGGCATCAGAAATTTCACCTAATGTTGCCCTAGCACGTGCGGCAGTGATAGCTGCTTCCAGAAGATTCCCTTTGGTAGCGGCCACTTCTTTTAGGTGATCCAAGGCTTGTTGGACCGCAGTTGTATCTCTTGTTACTTTGGTTTGATTAATTTGATCCACCTGTGCTTTTCGCACTGCTGTATTATCTACTTCTAAGGTATCAATTTGTTGTTCCTCCGTTACTTTAAAAATATTAACCCCAATAATTTTGTCAATACCACTATCTATTCTAGCTTGTTTTCTAGCGGCCGCTTCTTCGATTCTTAATTTAGGTAAACCATTTTCAATAGCTTTTGCCATGCCGCCTAATTCCTCTACTTCTTCAATTAATGCCCAAGCTTTTTCTGCAATTTCTTTGGTCAAGTATTCTACATAATAGGAGCCGCCCCAAGGATCTACCACCTTGGTTATATCTGTTTCTTGTTGTAAATATTTTTGGGTATCTCTTGCTATTTTTGCAGAAAAATCAGTGGGCAAGGCAATCGCTTCATCCAAAGAATTCGTATGTAAAGATTGAGTGCCACCGAATACAGCAGCCATTGCTTCAATGGTGGTACGTGCCACATTATTGAATGGATCTTGAGCGGTTAAACTCCATCCAGAAGTCTGGCAATGCGTTCGAAGGGCAAGCGATTTTGGATTGGTAGGATTGAATTGATTGACTATTTTTGCCCATAACATTCTTGCCGCTCTCATCTTAGCAATCTCCATAAAGTGATTCATACCAATTCCCCAGAAGAAGGATAGACGGGGCGCAAAATCATCAATTTTCAAACCAGCTTTTAATCCTGTTCGAATATACTCCAAACCATCTGCTAGGGTATAGGCTAACTCAATATCCGCAGAAGCCCCTGCCTCGTGCATATGATAGCCACTTATACTGATAGAATTAAATTTCGGAATATTTTTAGAGGTATATTCAAAAATATCCCCAATAATTCTCATAGATGGTTGTGGGGGATAGATATAGGTATTCCGCACCATGAACTCTTTTAAAATATCATTTTGAATGGTGCCACTTAATAATGCTTGATCGACTCCTTGCTCTTCTGCAGCCACTATGAAAAATGCCATAATCGGAATCACCGCTCCGTTCATCGTCATAGAGACGGACATCTTATCTAAGGGAATTTGATCGAATAAAACTTTCATATCTTCCACCGTATCAATCGCCACGCCTGCCATACCGACATCCCCTGCTACTCGTGGATGATCCGAATCATATCCTCGATGCGTCGCTAAATCAAAAGCAACGGATAATCCTTTTTGTCCTTGTGCTAAATTTCTTCTATAAAAAGCATTGCTTTCTTGAGCCGTCGAAAAACCAGCATATTGACGGATCGTCCAAGCACGACCAGAATACATAGAACTATATGGACCTCTTAGATTAGGGGCTATGCCAGCTACAAAGTTTAAATGTTCGGCATCTTTGATGGTTGAGGCATCTACTCTAGGGTGTATATCAATTCCTTCTGGACTGGTCCAAGTAGGTGCATCTTTATCTATTGTTCGTTTTTTGGTGGCCCGCTTGTAGGGTATGTTTTTGAAATCTGGTTCTTTCATTGAAAAATTAAATGTTTAGATCATGGTGATTTTTAAAATCACCATGATCTGGAAAAACGTATTAATTTATTTGTCGTAGGGGCAACCCTAGTGGTTGCCCAAATTACGAATAAGGGCAACCACAAGGGTTGCCCCTATATGTTACGTTCGGGCTGTTCGCCAACTAGAATTAGTTGTATCAGGTACCTGCAATTGTTCCTTATTATCCAAATACAATTTCAAACCTAAAGCTGCAGCTAATTCTATTTCTTCTGATCTATATGCTTCCAGTTTCTCAGGAGAATAATAATTCTTTACAAAGTGGGTATCAAAATTTCCAGAGACAAAAGCTTCATGTTCACAAACAAACTTCCCAAAGGCTAGGGTAGTGGCAACCCCCTCTATTTTATATTCGTTAATCGCTTCGATCATCCGTTGGATAGCAGCTTCCCTTGTTTGACCATAGGTAATCAGTTTAGAGATCATCGGATCATAATATATTGGAATATCCATTCCTTGTTGAAAGCCATCATCTACTCGAATCCCGTCTCCTGTAGGCGATTGATATACTGCTAAGTTTCCAACACTAGGTAAAAAGTTATTTAAGGGATCTTCCGCATATACACGCAATTCCAAAGCATGTCCAGTAATGGTTAAATCTTCTTGACGGAAGGCTAATTTTTCCCCTCTTGCAATCTTAATTTGCTGCTCTACCAAATCAATCCCTGTTATTAATTCAGTGACAGGATGTTCTACTTGCAGACGAGTATTCATTTCTAAAAAATAGAAATTTTTCTGATCATCTAATAAAAATTCTACGGTACCTGCCCCTACATAATCGCAGGCCTTCGCTACCTTCACTGCTGCTTCTCCCATCGCCTGCCTAATCTCAGGAGTGAGAACGACAGAAGGTGCTTCTTCCACTACTTTTTGGTGTCTACGCTGCACACTACATTCCCGTTCAAATAGATGTACTATATTCCCATGTGTATCTGCCAATACCTGAATCTCAATATGTCGAGGAGAGGTAACATATTTTTCTATAAATACAGAGCCATCCCCAAAAGCAGAAACAGCTTCGCTGATAGCCCGTTCCATTTGTTCAGGCAATTCTTCCAAATTTTCAACTACTCGCATTCCTTTACCTCCACCTCCAGCAGAGGCTTTTATTAAAATAGGAAATCCAATTTTTTGAGCAATTTTTTTGGCTAATTCCACATCTGTAATCGCTTCCTCAATTCCAGGTACCATTGGGATTTTGTAGTCTCTCACCGCTTCTTTTGCTGCTAATTTACTACCCATCACGCGGATCGCATGCGGACGAGGTCCTATAAATCGAATGCCTGCATCTTCCACCATTTGTGCAAAAATCGCATTCTCACTTAAAAAGCCATAGCCTGGATGAATACCTTCTGCTCCTGTTTCTTTTGCAGCCGCAATTAATTTATCCATCACTAGGTACGATTGATTAGAAGGAGGAGGGCCTAGCAAAATGGCCTCATCCGCAAAACGTACATGTGGAGAGTGTCGATCTGCCTCAGAATAAACGGCTACCGTTTTGATGCCCATTTTCTTGGCAGTACGCATTACTCTTAATGCGATTTCTCCTCTATTGGCTATTAATATTTTTTTCATCTTTTTATTTCTATAGGTCTTTATCAAGGGGTCGCTTACTGTGCCCCTGTGATTTTAATTTTTATGGATTATAAATTTCGGAGGCGCAGAAAGCGACCCCGAAATAGGGAATCAAATTGAACTACCCATTGGACGACTAATGTTATCCTAAACGATCTTTTACATCTAGGTCAACATCATAAATCTGACCTCTGACAGCAAAGCGATCTGACTTCTGACAGTTTACGGTCTGATCTAAGATCTCTGGAATTTCTTCCAAGCTGCCGCTGCCAATTGATCTGTCAATTGCTCAATATAATAACTTCCAGCAGCAGGATCAATTACTCGATCCATATAACTTTCTAGTTGAAGTAATTGCTGGATATTCATGGCGATGCGCTGTTCAAAAGGAGATCCTTCCCCATCTTTAAAAGCGTCAGATGGGTGAATGTATAATCGCTTAGCACCCCCTATTACTGCGGCCATAGCTTGAGCAGTAGCTCTGATTTTATTATAGTTTTCATCTTCTGATTGGGTGACTGTAGAGAGGTGAACTTCTATGATTGCCTTGGCAGTTAAGTCTTTATCCCAGGCTTGCAGAACTTGTTGCCAAAGAATTTTTATTGCTCTAATTTTTGCAATATTTAGGAAGTAACTATCTCCTAATGTAATAGCAAATTGTATAATAGATTGAAATTTTTTCAATACTAAACCTGCCTTATTCATAGCTACTAATTGTCCATTTCCTGCTTGCAATAGCTGCGCTATTTCTGTAACAGTTCCACTAAGCCCTGAATAATTTTGTAAAGCATTGACTGTCAAAAAGCGAGCAGTTGGGAGTATTTTTTTATAGTCTGCTAAAATGGCTAAGTCTTCCGAACCAAGGATAGGAACTCCTTTGAAAGTAAAGGAACAAGCAAGTTGATTAACATCATATTTTTGTTCTACTACGTAGTCTATAAAATACCCTGCAAATCGCTTCCAAGCCTGTTGATTAAAATTAAAATGGATAGAAATCCATTCTAACTGAATACCATTCAACAAGGTTCTTAATTCTTCTTTAGTTGGGCTTTTGTAAAGATCAAAGCAAATTGCTGTAGCTCCATTTTCCAAAGCAGACAAGGCTTCTTGATTCGCTAGTTTTACTTGGATTACTTTGATTTTTATCCCTATTTCCCAGTTATTAGTTTGTTGTTTTCCTACAAGAGGAATATATACCTGTTGGCTGTCATCTGAATGGGCAAAAGGGTTTAATAGAATATCTTCGATAGGCTCCCAATTAAAGGTATCCATTGGTTTTCCTTTCAAATCTTTTTCGACCTTCGCTAACCACTCTTTTTTACTGACAGCTTTAAATTCTTTGAATAGTTGGTTCATTATTATATATTAAGAACAGAGAAGCGAGAGCAGAGAATAGAGATAGATTTCAATTACCAACGAAATTTTGTCGTATGCAAATGGTAATAATCTCTATTCTCGCTTCTCTGTTCTCTATTCTAAAAAACTAATTATTCCATTTCAATTAGCACCTGCCCTTTATCTACAGCAGCACTCTTTTTTACTTCTACAGATTTTACAATCCCATCTCCTTCTGCTTTAAGAACATTTTCCATTTTCATCGCTTCCAATATCAATAGTTGATCTCCTTTAGTAATTGACTGACCAGGTTCAACTAGTATATCTAGGATTAAACCAGGCATGGGCGCCTTTACATTTTTTATCTTCTGCGTACCACCAGTAGACAAGCCCATTTTTTTAACTAATAAATCATATTGGTCGGCTATGCTTAAATTATACTTATTGCCATTAATCTCAAGACAAAGTAATTTATTATTATAATCAGCACTAAGTAACTTTGCCTTATAAGTTATTCCATTTTGTAAAATATGGAACTGATTATTGCCGATTGCAATTATATCTAAATCTTGAACATTTTGTTCTTCTATTGTTACTTCTTTTTGGTCTACAATTATTTTATACATATTACTTTTATATTACCTATTACCTATTACCTATTACCTATTACCTATTACCTATTACCTATTACCTATTAAAACTCAATCTGTTCTTTTTCAAACTCCGTCAAAGGCGTACCAATTTTTTGTATATAATTTTTTCCAAAACGAGCAGTGAATGCCTTAATCCCTTTCTTAGTAAAATGAGGATATAGTAAACACCACATAATATCATCCCACTGTCCTTTACGCTCCTGATGATAAGTAGCGGAGACATGCCAGTAGAAAGCAGACATCCAAATAGCCTTACAAATATTGTGATAAATACCCGGTGTGGGTTCTTTTTTCATGTTCCCAATTTGAATAGAAAAGGAGAACATAGACATCTGTGTTTTGATACTATCTCTTTCTATTTCTTGTATAATTTCTTGAACGATAGGATTAATAAATATTTGTTTGTCAAAAAAGATAAAAGAGTAGTCTTTTTGAATAGTATGTAATACCCGCATGGTTTTTTTAATAATATTCCAAGAAGGGAATTGAGTAGCCTGTATCTGCCCTTGCTGATACTCCTCCCACATTTTGTGAACCAATGCTTCTAATAGGACTTCTTTATCTTTAAAATAATAAGTCAAATTTCCTCTACTAATACCTACTTTTTGTGCTACTTGCTGTAGAGTAGGTGCACCAAACCCATACTGATTGAAGTATTTTTGACTAGAAATTAGTATTTTTTCTTTAGTTGACAAGTTATTTGTAATTTAATAGACTACTGGACATTTTGAAGAACAGAGAAGCGAGAGCAGAGAAAAGAGAT
>CAYOBX010000345.1:0-3627 GCA_964402245.1 uncultured Saprospiraceae bacterium
TCACTTTTTCACACCGTGCAAAGTATAAATACAACAAAGTGGCCAAGATTAGCAGGATATCCAAAGAACGAAAATAATTAATTATGATTAGAATGCAACAAACCATGCGATGGTATGGTGAACATGATGTAGTCAGTTTGCAGGACATTCGTCAAGCAGGTTGCACAGGAGTTGTCACTGCTTTACATCAAATTGAGGTAGGAGAAGTTTGGACGATTGCTGATATCAAACATAGAAAGCAGCTAATCGAAGCGGAAGGGCTCACTTGGGAAGTTATTGAAAGCTTACCTGTCCATGAAGACATTAAAAAACAATCAGGAGATTATAAAAAATGGATTGACAACTATAAGGTCAGTTTACAAAATGTTGCCGCTTGTGGTTTAAAAGTAGTGACCTATAATTTTATGCCCATTCTGGATTGGTTAAGAACGAATCCCAATCATGTATTATTGGATGGAAGTAGTGCCTTGTACTTTGAGCGGGCTGCCTTTATCGCTTTCGATTTATTTCTATTAAAACGACCTGAAGCAGAGCAGGATTATACTCCAACAGATATTCAATTGGCAAAGGAGCGTTTTTCGAAAATGTCTATCAAAGAAAAAGATTTATTGTTTAGAAACGTGTTGTTGGGTCTACCAGGAAGTGACCTACCATTTACTCCTTCCGAGGTATTAAGGGCTCTAAAAACTTACCAAGATATTGATAGGCAAACTTTGAAAAATAATTTGTACTCTTTCTTGGAAGAGGTGATTCCAGTAGCAGAAGTCAATGGATTAAAAATGGCTATTCATCCAGATGATCCCCCCTATTCAGTTTTAGGATTACCTAGGATTATGTGTACAGAAGCAGACGCAGCAGAACTTTTAACCAGAATCCCTTCCCCTGCCAACGGTTTATGTTTCTGTACAGGTTCCTTTGGCGCAAGAGCAGATAATGATATTTTAAAAATGCTCAATCGCTTTGGTCAATATATTCACTTCTTACATTTAAGAAATACCAAAAGAGATGGAGACGGCAACTTCTATGAAGCCAATCATTTGGAAGGAGACACAAATATGGCAGCAGTAATTGGGGCAATTTTAAAAATCATGAATCAACGAGGTATAGCCATCCCTATGCGTCCTGACCATGGTCATCAGATGTTAGATGATTTGAATAAAAAAACCTACCCTGGCTATTCTGCAATTGGGCGATTGAAGGGATTAGCAGAATTACGTGGTTTGGAGGAGGGATTAGTTTATCAATTATCCATGTAGTTTTTATTTTATTAAAATGATAGTTATTGATTTCTCTATAGTAAGGAGTAAATTGGTTTTGTTTTTTTCAAAAAAACAAAACCAATTTACTATCTCTAAAAAATTTACTTCTTAATTTGTTTTTGCTGATCTGCCAAATATTGCATTTGAGCAACATTCGTCAGATATTCATTAGGGTCCATTCCAGACCCAAGTACTTTAGAAGAATAAAAAATAAAACTTTTTAGCTCAGAAACTTCTTGCTCCGTAATAAGTCCCTTCATATTTGGCATACCTTGACTAGCTAAAGATCCTTCAAAAATAATTTTGTCATAATTATCAAATATTTGATCGGTAGAGCGGGCTAAGTCTGGAGTGGAGGAATGACCCGCACCTGGCATTGGATGACAAGAAATACAAAAACGTGTAAATACATTCCAACCATTGCCTATTTGAGCAGGGGTTGCCTCATCTCGCAAAGCAGTTAAAGGATGCTCAAAAGCAGGCATTTTTTCTGGATAGTCTGCTGATCCTCCTAATTTAAAAGTATAGACTGTACCTGGATGAATACGCGGCACATGTTTATGCAATTTTGCTAAATAACCGCCCCACCCTACTAAAATAGATATATACTGCTCTCCATCCACCATATAGGTAATCGGAGAACCAACAATTCCTGAACGAAGATCAATCTGTTTTAAAATTTCTCCATTTTCTGTATCTCTAATAGTAAACATTCCTGTTGCATCTCCTTGCATTAATAAACCAGTAGCCGTACTTAATAGCCCCCCATTATAAATCCCTATTTGGTCAATTCCCCATACCTCTTTCTGTGTTTTAGGATTCCAAGCTACCAATCTACCACTTTGGGTATTCGGAATTGGAGCAGCAGGATTAGGGTCAAAAACATTTGGCTTGTATAGCTTATTATTCAAAGACACATTCGCATTGAATCCTCCACCTAGAGCATCAGGATCATTCGGACTGCCTGTATGAACATATCCTTGAGATTCTTTTGCAGTTGGAATATATACCAAACCTGTTTGATGGTTATAGGTCATAGGTGGCCAGTTATGTCCCCCATGAGAACTTGGTGAAATCCAATGTACTTGTCCATCTTTATAACGTGCTCCTTCTGCTTCTATAGGTCTCCCATTTTCATCAATACCTGTTGTCCAGTTTTGGTAAACAAAATTATCTGCGGAGATGAATTGACCATTCGTTCTATCAATCACATAGAAATAACCATTCTTAGGAGCTTGCATCAATACTTTTCGCTCTGTTCCATCAATTTCCATATCCGCCAAAATGATATGCTGGGTTGCCGTATAATCCCAAGAATCACCAGGGGTTGTTTGATAGTGCCATACATAAGAACCATCATCTGGGTTCAAGGCGACGATACTAGATAAATACAAATTATCTCCACCTCCTGGGCTTCGCCATTCTCTATCCCAATGCGCTCCATTTCCAACCCCAATGTAAAATAAGTTTAGTTCAGGATCATAGGCCATCGCATCCCAAACAGTGCCCCCTCCGCCTTGTTTCCAATAAGCATCGCCTTCCCAAGTTTCAGCAGCTTTCTCCAAATCTGCATGTTCGTAAGGCTTATTCGGGTCACCAGGAACTGTATAAAATCGCCAAGCTTGCTTACCTGTATCCGCATCGTATGCGGTGACATACCCTCTTGCTCCAATTTCTGCACCACCGTTTCCAATAATGACTTTACCTTTGACTACTCTAGGTGCGCCTGTAATGGAATAATTAGCATCAGGAGGAATCGTCATCACTTCCCAATTCTTTTTCCCAGTTGCTGCATCGATCGATAATAATTTTCCGTCTAAAGTCCCCATAAACAAATCTCCTTTATAAATTGCTAAACCTCTATTAGAGAATCCACAACATAAATCTAGGTTCGCATCTGTATTATAATCATGTATAAATTGCCAAATTTCTTGACCCGTACGAACATCATATGCCCATATTTTGTTGAATGGTCCAGAAAAATACATGATTCCATCTACTACAATAGGTGTTGCTTGTAAGCCTCTTTTAGTCCCTAACTCCTCTGCCCAAGCCAAGCCTAATTCGCCAACATTTTCCTTAGTAATTTGATTGAGTTCAGAGTAGCGGTCTTCTTGATAGTTTCGACCATAAGAAAGCCAATCTCCTTGTTGAGCATCCGCATTAATCAATGCTTGATCTGTTATGGCACTAGTTACTTTAGAAATATGATCTGCACTTCCTTTTTCTACTTGTTCTTGCTGGCAATAAGTAAAAAGGAAGACGGTTGATACGATAGTTACAAAAACTAAAATTTGTTTCTTCATTTTATTATTTGATGGTAACTGGCTAGGGGATAGGAGTCAGCAGTCAGGGCAGGCTGACCCCT
>CAYOBX010000345.1:3727-6689 GCA_964402245.1 uncultured Saprospiraceae bacterium
CTGACCCCTAACTAGTTACATTTGATGATATACAAAATAAATGCTTAATTGATTTTATCAAAGATAGCAATTTGTTTTAAAAATAGAATAACTGTCCTAATTTTATTAAGATAAAGAACTTTAATTCCCAAATACCTGCTCCAAATGCTTCGCATCTGGTCGCCGCTCGGGTGTCAATCGACTCACCACCAAATAAGTAAGCATAGCGACCAAAAAAGCTGGAATAATCTCATGCACATCTTTTAACCCCTCATAATTAAATCGAAAAGCAAAGCGCCAAATAATATTTACCGCCATACCGACAATCATCGAAGACAAAGCTCCAATATCAGTCCCCCACTTTAAGTACAAGCCACCAAAAATAGCAGGGAAAAAACTAGCCGCAAAAACAGCCCCTGCAAACGCTGTTAATTCCACTATATCCGCCATAGGGTAAAGGGTCAAAATATACACCAAAATACAGTAGGTAAACATGAACCACTTCGTCCTAGGGATAATTTTATCTTCAGACATTGGCTGGATTAAATGCCAAATATCTTTCACAAAAGCAGTTCCTATAATAATAATAACCGAAGCTAGAGAGGACATTCCTGCTGCAAAAAGCCCTGCTACACAAATGCCATTGATTAATTTATTATCAAACTTATCTAACATAAAACCGACTACTTCATCCGTATGGTTAATTAAATAAGCGGCTTCTGCTTCCGTCGCCATACCGTGTACCAATGCCCCTAATCCCATAACGCAAACCGAAGTGATGCCCAAAAAAACAGGCGTCCAAATCATAGCAAAACGCATACTTTTCGCATTATCAATAGAGTAAAATCGGATCAAGTTTTTAGGCTCAGAAATTTGCTTCATACCGATTGCCATGCCTATCCCTAAAATGTATAGAAAGGAAACTAAATTACCAAAAGTGATAAGTCCATTGCCCATAGCATCCCCTGACTTAGAAGGGTGATTGGTTTGGCTGATGCTTTCCATTAAATTATCAACACCTCCTGCATAAATAATAGGCAACATCAGCATAATAATGGCTACCCCAAGCATAATAATTCCTTGTATAGCATCCGTCCATAACACACTATACATGCCACCCCAAATCGTATAAGCACAAGTAATAAAAATAATACCTAAAGCCCCCCATTCATAAGGAATATCTAGAACAGAAGTTAAAACATGCGCACAACCTTTGGCAATGCCGACCATATACCAAATCGTCGCAAATAAAATGATAAAAGCGGATAAGATTCGAATTGCTTTTGCCAAATTACTTTTATACCGTAAATGAAAATAATCTGGAATCGTAAAAGAGTTTAAACGAGCTGATTGAAAACGCATTTTCGGCCCCAACAATTGCCAAGAAACGATACAGAAAAACGTCCAAATAAACCCTACCCATGCCCAAGAAAGGCCATATTGAAAGGATTTTCCAGCCTGCCCGATATACGTATTGGTACTAGCCGATGTTGAGAAAAAAGCCAAAGAAATCACCCATCCAGGAATTGCTCGTTTGGCGATATAATAATCTTCAACGCCTTGATTCGCCCTCTTTTTAAAATACCAGCCAACATATAAACAACCGCCAATATAAATAGTGGTTAGCAATAAAACTATATAATGTTCACTCAAGTAATCGAGCATAAAATGTAAGTTATTAGAGGTGGTGAAGGGTAAGCAAACTACTGATCAAAGTCATCGACTTGAATAGTTCGGTACCGGACAAGGCAAAAATTAAGGAGAATGAGGGCGATAATACCAAAATAGGGAAAGGCGGTAAGGTAATCCATAATTTTTTCGTTTTGTAGGACAAATGTAGAAATAAATCTCAAACTTCATCTCCCCTTTTTTAATAGGTGCCATCTATTTTCCTCCCTCAATTTGAGTTTTTATAATTTATTTTACGATTATTGCTCTTTGGGAGGATAGTCAGTTACAAAAGATGTTAACTCTGCATCTTTGCGTCTCTGCGTTCAATTATGCCCCCGATCTGTTTTACACTCATTTTAATTGATAATCAAAAACGGTAATCTATTCAATGCACAATGTACAAAGAAGCCGTCCAATTGATGGAATTATTGTTTTGTCGTTACTAAGGTAAAATTTCGAACGGATGAATATTCAAATAACGTATAAAGGACAAAGCTACCAAAGTGATTTAGCAAAACCGATAGACATTTCTATCCCTATGGGGCAGGTAAAATGTTTTTATGCTACTGCTTTCCAAATTCGTCCTTATGTAGCAGGTGATTGGATTGGAGCGGTGAAAGCAGGTTCTCCAGTAAATTTTTTTGATATTCAAATGAGTCCCCACGGCAATGGCACACACACGGAATGTGTAGGCCATATAACTCCTGAACAAGAATCTATCAATGACGAATTAAAGCAATTCCACTTTTTCGCACAGGTGGTGAGTGTGGCTTGGACGCTAAATGAGGAGGGAGACAAAGTCATTACTAAAGCTGCGTTACTAGCGGCTTGTCCTTCGGAAATACCAGAGGCTATTGTCATTCGAACACTACCCAATGCTACCAGCAAACAAACAATGGATTATTCTGGCACGAATCCACCATTTCTTAGTCAGGAAGCAATGAAATTTTTGGTTGACCAAAAGGTCAAGCATTTATTGTTGGATTTACCCTCTGTAGATAAAGAAGACGATGGGGGTACGATATGGAATCATCGATATTTTTGGAATAAACAACAACAGTCTATAACAGAATCAAGAAAGGGGACTACTATTACGGAATTAATATTTGTGCCTAATGAAGTAGCTGATGGATTGTATTTATTGAATATTCAGATTCCATCTATTCCATTAGATGCAGCACCGAGCAAACCCGTTCTCTATCAATTGAAAAAACAAGATTAGCTGAACTTTAGTCATTAGCTATCAATGCGAATAACGGACAAGTTTATCGAGGTAGTTGACAGTTGACTTTAAAGAAGTTCAAGCGCAAGT
>CAYOBX010000346.1:0-6687 GCA_964402245.1 uncultured Saprospiraceae bacterium
CCTCATTTTTCCTTTGAAATCGGTCATAGTATCAACAATACTCCCTCTTCCAAAGAAAAACTGAGCACAAAATAACCTCGTCCAGATGACCAATTTATTCTTTCGTCCTTACTTATTTAATTTTTTTTTTAAAAATCATGTATAACTCGGTTAAATTAATCGAAAAAATATTAAGTTTGTCTATCCATATAAAGAAATTATAATATTCCCGCTCAATTAGTCCATTACTCAACAAATCTTTTCTATTCCAAAATTCAATTGAGCCTATCTCGATAAAGCTGTATTCAAAACCTCAACATTTACATTCTTAAAATAGGGTCTAGTCAATGTCCTATTTTACGCTGCTATTAACATTCTGATTAATAGTAGGTTTACTCTTATTACCCATATTCCAAAAAAAATGGGGTGATCGCCATCATTGCTTAACGACAAATGCTTTTTGTTGATTAGCCACTCCTATGGAACGATGAAAAAATAAACTTACAATTTATTGCTACATCGTTCCTATGTCGAAACTTTTTAACCATCATTTAATAACATTTATACTTATGAAAAAAACACTACTTCAATTACAATTTTTATGCTACCTCTTACTTAACATCTTTTTTGCTCCTGCGCTATTGGCTAATAATTATTCTGAAAAGGAATCCATCAGCGAAATGAATCCATCTCCTGGTTTTTGCGGTGACGTAGTAATCATCCCAGGGCAAGAAGAGATTCTGATAACAGGAGTCAATGCCCCTTGGCATCGTATTCAGTATCGACTCGCTGGAACATCTACTTTTATGGATATTTGCAGTGATAACTGCTATGATCCATTACTCGTTACTAGAGTGCCTCCTGGACGATATGTCATCAGAGTGGAACAATCTAATCTCAATGGTACTAATTATTGTAGGCTAGATACTCCAGTAGAAGTCACTGCTGCTATTGACTTTGGAGCGAATGTGTCTGTCGTCGGAGGGCTCAGTGAAATCAGTGTTACTGGAGTTACTGCTCCTATCAATAGCATTGAATATAGATTAGAAGGCACTTCTAATTTCGTTACGGCTTGTACTAATTATTGTGGCAATCCACAACTTATTAGTGGTTTAGCAGAAGGGACTTATGTTGTAAGAATCAACCAATCTAATGCAGATGGTAGCAATGCTTCTAGTGTGTCTATTGCTGCTATTGTCACTAGTCCTGCCCCTGATTTTTGTGCAGATGTAGTGGTCACAGGAGGAGTCGGACAGATTATGGTATCAGGCGTAAATGCGCCTTGGCAGCGGGTTCAATTTAGACCTGAGGGATCAGGAGAATTTGTTGATCTTTGTAATGACAATTGTACAGATCCGCAGACTTTTACAGGAATATCTGCTGGTCGATTTATCGTTAGAGTAGAAGAAGGTAATCTTGACAGAAGCGATTTCTGTAGTGTAGAAGTGCTAGCAATCGTTACGGATCCAATTGATTTTGGAGCGAATGTATCTGTCGTCGGAGGTCTTGGTGAAATCAGTATTACTGGAGTTACTGCTCCTGTCAATAGTATTGAATATAGATTAGAAGGTTCTTCTAATTTTGTAACGGCTTGTACTTATGATTGTGGCAATCCACAACTTATTAGTGGTTTAGCAGAAGGGACTTATGTTGTAAGAATCAACCAATCTAATGCAGATGGTAGCAATGCTTCTAGTGTGTCTATTGCTGCTATTGTCACTAGTCCTGCCCCTGATTTTTGTGCAGATGTAGTGGTCACAGGAGGAGTCGGACAGATTATGGTATCAGGCGTAAATGCGCCTTGGCAGCGGGTTCAATTTAGACCTGAGGGATCAGGAGAATTTGTTGATCTTTGTAATGACAATTGTACAGATCCGCAGACTTTTACAGGAATATCTGCTGGTCGATTTATCGTTAGAGTAGAAGAAGGTAATCTTGACAGAAGCGATTTCTGTAGTGTAGAAGTGCTAGCAATCGTTACGGATCCAATTGATTTTGGAGCGAATGTATCTGTCGTCGGAGGTCTTGGTGAAATCAGTATTACTGGAGTTACTGCTCCTGTCAATAGTATTGAATATAGATTAGAAGGTTCTTCTAATTTTGTAACGGTTTGTACTAATGATTGTGGAAATCCACAAATGATTAGTGGTTTACCAGAAGGTCTATTTGTTGTTAGAGTTAACCAATCTAATGCTGATGGTAGCAATGCTTCTAGCGTGTCCATTGCTGCTATTGTCACAAGTCTTGCTACTGATTTTTGCTCAGATGTAGTGGTTACGGGAGGAGTCGGACAAATTACCGTAGCAGGGGCGAATGCACCTTGGCAACGGGTTCAATTTAGACGAGATGGATCAGATACTTTTGTTGATCTTTGTAATGATAATTGTACGGACCCTCAGGTTTTTACAGGAATACCCGCTGGCCGATTTATCGTTAAAGTAGAAGAAGGCAATCTTGATAGAAGCGATTTTTGTAGCGTTGAAGTTGTGGCAATAGTCTCTGCTCCTACAGATATAACCAATACCTCTTCTGAATCCCGAGCAAGGGCGTTTACTAATTTTAATGCTTTTCCGTATGAACGCTCCATCAATCTTGAGTGGGTAACCAATACCAATTATAAGAGTGATTACTATGTCGTAGAAAAATCTACAGATGGAACGAATTTTCAAGACTTAGATCAAATAAAAGAATTGGATCAAAATGGGGGAACTTCTTATTTCAATCTAGTAGATCATCAACCTATTGAAGGACTTAATCACTATAGATTAAAACAAGTCTTCTTAGATGGCTCATTCTCTTATGCTCAAGAAAGAAGTGTAGCATTTGGAATAGATATTAATGCGCTTAATACATTCCCTAATCCAGCAAATGATCAGTTATTTATTAATTTAAAAGAGTTTGCAGGAAAGAAAGCTAGCATCATGATTTCTAATCAATTTGGTGGTGTTGTCTCTGTCCAAGAGATAGACGAACTATCAAATGAATTAGTCAGAATTGATTTATCTGATTATACCAATGGTATGTATATTATTCGAACTAAAGTAGATCGACATAAAATAATATCAGAGAAATTTATGGTTAGTAAGTTGTATTAAAAAATTTACTAAATGCTGTAATAGGAATCTCTTTCTTAATACTCGGCTTTGAAACCCTACAACTTGTAGGTATGTTTAATTTTTTTCTTTAGAGGCAGCAATTTTGTGAAGCTTTTTTATAAAAAAGCTTCACAAAATTACTACCTCTAAAAAACTACCACCCACATAAGCCCTGCACATAATCTCGACTACCATCATTCACCCAGCCATCCAATTGCGCAGGATCTTTGAGCTGTTGTCCACGTTTTCGAGGGACAACTATATATCCGCAAGAAACATCTGACAAAGCAGACATATCACTCCATAATTTTTCTATCTGAGCTACTGGATAAATATCTTCTTGTCCATGTCCCCAACGATATTTTACTTCTTTGATCGTCAAATAACTAGGGAGTCGTTCTGCTGCTTTTCGAATAACTTTATCCAAAAAGTTTGCGTCTTTATATAAGTCCTCCCGAGTCAATCCAAACCAATCTAATAGTTGATCCACTTGAATCCAAGTAGTCATGGTATTATAATAGCTTAACTTTAATTCATCGGTCTCCCTTGGTTGTGCTAAACCTTCTAGTAGTCGTATTTTGTCATTGACCAATGCCAAGCCTCCACCTTTATCTTCTAATCTTCTTGGCACTATTTCAAAGCTTAGCATATTGCCCGTATCTAAATGTTGCGTCAAAATTTTAGCATCTAAATTAGCCCCCAAGGTATCTACATTATGCAACATAATAGTGGTGATTTGTGGCTGCTCTTTTAGCAATTGGGCTAGGGTGCCATTTCTAATTAGGTTGGGCACTTCATACCAATGTCCTAATGGGCTGAAACGTTGTCGAGCTAGATTATCTATATAATCAAAACCTTCTCCTTTAGCTTTTGCCCAATCCATTAATGCTTTCCTACCTGCTATTTTGACCTTTTCTTTATTTTCATCCAATACTTCTTGAGGCATTTCTTCCCAAAGAAATTGTAAATCTCGAACCATTGGAACAAATCGCTGACCAATAGATTTTCCTTTGGAGATATAGACCGATCCATCATAATCATATTGCTTGGTCTGTTTCATTTCTTTGGCAATAGCATCATAGGTCAGGTAACTAGTAGCTACTAGATGCGCAGGGTACTTACCATATTGTTGTCCTATTGCTTTAGTCTTTGCTAAATGTACTTCTAGGAAGCTCCTATGCTGTCCACCCATTTCTGCAAAAGGATTCAATGCTTTAATAACTCCAGCACCTTTTGTCCATCGACTCCCTACCCCACCTGCTAAACTTAAGACAGCCACTTTCCCATTTTTCAAAGCAATTTTACCAACATTTTGTTTTTTCAAAGTATTTGAAAAGCTGACACTTTCGGGAGGCACATCTTCGATGCTCGTCTCCACAGATAAGCGATTTCTTCCTAGTCCAATTCTTCCTTTTTGAATATCCGTTCGTATCTGTTCGTGCTGAATGCGATCAAAGCCGTTCTCTTTTTTAATGGTATTCGCTAAATCGTGTTGAATTTGTTTTTTTGTTCCTTGCCCTGCATCTGCTACTTGAAAAAGATTGCTTACAAGAGTACGCAAAAGTGTGTAGTTAGCCGTTTCTCCCTTAAGCGTTTTAGTATATAATTCTACTTCTATTTTTCTTTGATAATCGATATTGGCAGTATCTAGTTTTGCCAAATTAGAAATTTGCAGTCCGTAATAGCGAGCAGGCATGAAGGCTTTTTCCTCTTCTAAAAAAGTACCGTAAGAACCTTTATTATTAATTTTAAAATTGTAGACTACTGGCTCCATAGCAAAAGGCAAGGCGTCTTGTAAGGAAAGTTTACTCTCTTGTAAAATATCCAATACGGCCTGTTTGGTTTTGGAAGCATCTTTATTTTTAACATACATCCCCATGCCCCCACCAGACATACCTCCTAGCATCATAAATCCTAAATAGTGTTTCTTGAATTTCTGCTGGGCTTTTTCGATGAGCATTTCTGTATACCGTGTTGTTGCCCAAGGTATAATTGTTTTGATAGGATAGTTCCAATTATGCGTAGTGTTGGCGGCTAATTCTTTTATATTTCCTTCTTTTAATGCTTTTAGAATTCCTTTGTATATATCTCCTGTAGCCAAACGAGCCACCCATTCTTTATCAGATCGTAGTAAATATTTTTCCGTAACCATTTCCAATATGGGGCCTACATTTTGCGCCATTCCTCCATGCATTAGCATTAAATTATTGCTCAGCTTTTCGGATAAATCTGCACTTAAATCTGATTTACCTAACAAGCGATGTTGTGGTAATAAACAACCTTTACTGATCCCAAATTCTGGATCACCTTCTTTAGCGATAGTGCCTTCTATTGCTTTAATCCCTGGCCATACCCCTCCCGAATCCTGCCATCCACCACCCGATCCGCCCAACCATTCTCCTAATATAGCACGAGCAGCTACTAAGCGACGCTCCGCTTCTTGGAGTGATCCTTTTAAATTAACAGTTTGTCTAGTGGCCCGCATCAGCACACTAATGATAGAACCCAACAAGTTGGTAGATACCGCAAATCGAGAACCTTTTGGAATATCATTGACCATCGTGACTAATTCTATTCCCATCCCAGGTGCAATCATTTTTTCTAATAATTCTGGTAAGGATTGTTCAGTTCCTTCAAAAGAAGGAGGAATAAAACCGGAAGCAATCACCCCTGCTTTTAACAAACTTAAATAGTCATTTCCAAAATTAAAAAGATCTGCTAAATCTGAAATATCTTTAGTCACCCCAAGGTCTATACTACTCAATCTAATGACGGGTTCTGTGATCACTCTAACATAAGTTTGGATAGGCGGTTTGATCGTTTTATCTCTACCAAATACTCCCAAATCAATAGATACATTGATGACTCTTGCTCCTTCTGGATAGTCCATTCCTAAGAAAAATATATCTGACCAGCCACTATGACTCAGGTCCATTCGTACGGCAGTCTTCTCTTCTAAAATAGGATATAAATTATTTTCATTGGATCGTTTTAATAAATCCTGATGAATGCGTATTGGATGCTCCTCCGTATATCCGCCTCTAAACATCCATTGATTGCCCGCTGTAGAGCGAACACTTTTTCGAACTTGTTCGCCAAGTATTTGAAAGGAACGTTGATGATAAGCTTCGGCTAGCGCACTTGCTAAATTAGCATTCAATCCTTTGTTTTTCTGGATCTTTCTAAAAGCAGTAATAGCCTCTTCAAAACGACGATACATCAAATGTTCTAATCCTTCAGGAGGGACTAAACCTATGGTTGGTAATTTTTTAAATTTGGGTAATACAAAGCGATACGCCGCATATAAAAATAAACTAGCTCTTACTCGTTCATATAAATTAGAGGTCTGTTGTCGAAAAGTTTCTAAACCTTCTAATTCTTTTAATAAAATTGAAAGCGTTTTATTTTTACAAAGCTGATAGAAGGAGGTATTTCTTATAGCTGGATCTTGACTTATTATAGTTTGTAGAAAAGGGTTCATTAGCTAAAGAATTAAAATTAAAATGTAAATTAAAATTAAAAACGCCCTAGATTAACAAGTCACTGTGGTTTTAATTCCTGAGTCCACTCCGAAAAGTCGATTCGTGCGAAATCTGCAAGTTTTTCAAAAACT
>CAYOBX010000347.1:0-6679 GCA_964402245.1 uncultured Saprospiraceae bacterium
GGCTATGTTTACAAACTTCAAATATGAAATTAAAAGATAACAGAAACTAAAGTTCCTTGATCTTTTAATTGTTGAATATCCAATTGCCCGTTTATCAGTTGCACTCTTTCCTTAATAGTTTTTGGAATATTCGTTGGAGTAGCTAGGAAACCACTTCCATTATCTTTAACTGTCAAAATTAATTTCTCTTTTTCTTTCAAATGAATTTGAATGGCTGAGGCTTCCGCATGTTGTATTACATTGGAGACTAATTCTTGAATAATATTGATGAAATGCCATTTATCTTCCGGCAGCAGTTTTGGGAATCGGGTAGAAGGAACAACAGAAAATATCAATTTAATTTTTCCTAAAGCTAATCTTGATTTTAAAGTATTTAAATAGTCAACTAAATCTTCATGTGATTGAATAGTACAGGACGGTATATTGCGAATAATATTTTTGGACACCACATGAGAATCTTCTAACAGGATTTGTACTTCCTTTAGTTGGGCAGGATTATCTGTAGTCAAATTATCAATAATAAGGCGAGCAGTAGACAATATATTCCCTAGGCCATCGTGCCAATCTCTGGCAATTCGTTGACGTTCTTCGTCTCTTCCTTTTAAAGTAGCTTTAGTAACTAAGACTTCTTGCCCATCTTTTAAAGCGTTTAGTTCTTCTTTTAAAGTTTGAGTCTGTCGATAGCTATGCCAGAAAAGGTAAGTGACACCTAATACAATTATTGCTAAAGGAACAACCATAATTAAATTATTCGTTTCTCTTGTTCAATTAGACTTAAATCGATTTGTGTGAATAGTGAGGGGGAACTCGGATATGTTCTTGTACGCAAGGTACTATGATTTAGTTTAAAAATCCAGTAGAAACGTAGCATTGCTACGTTTTATAATTCAATAACATTAGCATTGCTAATTTGTCGAGAATAAGTAAAAATAGTACCTTTATCTGTATAGATGTAGCAATGCTACGTCTCTAATAGACATCTAATTTATGAGTGAAGTAAAATTAGAATTCCCTATAGTCGTTCAACAAATTGAAATAGATGGTCAATTAAATTATCATCTACAGCCTATCTTTTTGCCTAATACTTTGGTAACTAATCGAAGATATGACCGTGCGTTTTCCACCATTGGCGAAGTAGTGGCACGTAGGCTCAATGGTATGCAGGTTAATCGCTCAAATGTGGAATACTTGCTATGGCATTTATTTAATCCAGAATTAACTTTCTATACACGACCTATAAATATCAAAGTAAAAAGAAATGTATTCAATGGATCTGTAGCTATTGCTAGTTTTATTATTAAAGGAATGACCTTTATTTGCTTACCTTCTTTTGATCATTATTTGTTTATTGCTAAAACAGAACAACAAAATAAGATCGCAATAGATAAGCTAGTCGAGAAAGTAATTAAGCAATTATTAACGGATCAGCAAGAAGCAAATGAACAAATTGATTATTCAGATTACTATGTAGCACCAACTGCATTCGTAACGACTGTTAGAAAAAATGTAAGAGTCAAATCTAACCATTTTCAATTTGAGAAGGAACCGTTTTCTTTTTTCTTTAATGCCAAAGGACCTTCTGATGATTTTGATGGAAGCATAGAAATAGAAAAAGTAGGGAAAGATTTGACGGAGCTATATCCTGATAAAATAGGGAGAGCATTTTATCAAGAGGATTTAGTACAAAGATTGTCAGCAACGATTTATAAGAGTGAGCATACGCCAATTGTTTTAGTGGGAAAAGAAGGCGTTGGGAAGCATAGTTTAATACATGAAGTGGTATATCAACATATCGAGTCCAATAAGAAGACAAAGCGAGACGAACAGCCTAAAATATGGCATATTGATCCTACTAGGATTATTTCTGGCATGAGTTATATCGGATGGTGGCAAAAGCGATTTGAAGCGATATTGAATTATGTTCAAAAACGGCAAAAGGGAAAAAAGAAGCCAGCGGATAAAATTGTTTTTGACAATGTTATTGCCCTATTGAGAATCGGAAAATCTGCGGGTAGCAATATGGCCTTGAGTGATGTTCTGAAACCTTATATCGAAAAACGACAGATACAAGTAGTGTTGATTGCGACCTTGGAAGAATGGAAGATAGTACAAGAAAAAGATAGACGTTTCAGTGATTTGTTTCAAGTATTGAGAATAGAAGAACCTGACCCAGAAGAAGCTGTAAAGATGGTATTAGCACAGCGACAATTATTAGAAATAGAATATAGTTGTGAAATTTCTATACAAGCTATTCATCGCTTATTTACGATTCAACGCAACTATTTGAAGAATAGAGCTTTGCCTGGTAGTGTGGTTAAATTACTACGTCAAGTGATGGTGAAATATCGTTATTCATTTGTTGATCTACCAGAAGTACGAGAAGAATTCCAAGATTTTAGTGGTTTGGAAGAAGTAATTTTTGATCCAACACTTACTTTTAAAAAAGACCAAGTTCGAAGGCATATAGGTAGACAATTAGTAGGACAACCAGAAGCAGTAGATGCGCTTGCTAATGTAGTACATACGATTAAAGCAAAACTAAATAATCCAAATAAGCCAATTGCTTCGTTTTTATTTATTGGTCCTACAGGAGTAGGAAAAACACAAGCCGCTAAAGTACTTTCTAATTACTTAATGGGTAGTGAAAAGTATTTAGTTCGTTTCGATATGAACGAATATATTGATGGAGGGGCGGTACATCGATTGATTGGGGATTACGATAATCCAGAAGGGCAATTGACAGGGAAAGTAAGATATAATCCCTTTGGTGTTTTGTTATTAGATGAAATTGAAAAAGCACACCCTTCGGTTCATGATTTATTGCTGCAAGTTTTAGATGATGGTCGATTGACAGATAGTGTAGGACGGACGGTCTACTTTACGAATTTGATTGTCATTATGACTTCGAATGTTGGTGCTAGGGAAGTAGCTTCTCAGCCTGGATTTGGTCAAAGTACAACAAGTGATGCTGCGATTTTCAGAAAAGCAGTAGAAAATAAATTTCGTCCAGAATTTGTCAATCGGATAGATCAAATTGTTATATTCAAGCCTTTGGCCTTAGATCATATTTTGAATATTGCTCGGCTACAAATAAAGGAATTATTGCAAAGAGATGGATTTGTTCGGCGATCTACTATTTTGAATATTTCTCAAGAAGCATTAGAGTGGGTAGCGCAAAGAGGTTTTAATGAACGGATGGGTGGCAGGGCATTGAAACGACAAATTGAAAAAGATTTGACTAGTCTTTCTGCGGAGCAGTTAATATCTAGCTATAGTGAACAGCCTATTTTATTTGATATAGATTATGATGGAACCCAATTAATTCCAAAAATTAATTTATTAGAATTTGTAACCCCTTTGGAAGAAGGCTGGCTACCAGATTTACCTGATGAACGACATGGCAGACGCTTTTATGGAAATTTAATCAAGCGATTAGAAAAAATAGAACAACAATCTAATAGAGGGCGGTCAGAGGATGGAATCATAGTAGTCGGAAATGAGAAAAATGCTCTTAATTGGCAGCATTATCATTTTACTAATCGGATTGCGGAAGTGAAAGAAAGGCTTAACTTAATGATGGTTGGATTTAGAGATCGATACTTTACAGAAGCACCTGCTATTCCGCTACGATTGAAGCGTATTAGAAATACGTACTCTATGAGTATTAGATCAGATAAAGCAGTGAAAGAGATGGCAAAAGATCACTTTTTCCAACAAGAAGCTATTCAAGAATTGACGGATGATGCTAGTTATGCGCCTCCTATTTTTGATAATATGGGAACCGAATTTATTGACAATTTTCTCAATGTATTTATCTTAGAAGGAGCAGCGAAGCGTTTTTTAAGAAAAGAATCTGATCAAGTTTTAATACGTATACAAACAGCAGTTGCTGGATTAGGGAAAGAAGAAATAGCCTTATTGCGAGAACAATATGTTAAGGTTTTTGAAGCATTAGATATTCCTTTTCAAGCACCTACTGATTCTTCTTGGATAGAACTAGAGGGATATGGATTATATGATCTTTTAAAAAATGAGGCAGGCATTCATTTGTTTTATGGACTTCAACAGGCCATGATTCCTATTAAAATAACAGTGGAAAGGAAAGAGGATAAAAAATTATTGAAGATGCCTCTGAAAGTCATCCGAATTTATAATGGAGGTAATACTTTAATAGATTTGCGTTCTGGATTTTCTAATATTATGCCTGTAACTGCAAATGAATTTAAACTATTGCTATACGCTGGTATGGTTTCAGCGAAATAGTAAGTACTAAAGAAGGGTTAAGTTTATAGGGATAGCTGCCACCCACAAAATTATTCAGTGTTTTTCTTTCCAGCTTCAATATAAGCAATTAAATCTGAGCGAAGTACGAACCATTTTCCAAATCGTTTAGACCCTATCAATTCGTTTTCCCTAAGTTTTTTCTCAACTACCTTTTTATTGGCACCAAGTAATTCAGCTACTTTTTCCGCAGTATAGAAAGTTTCTTCGATGATTATATTTTTTGGTTTTATCATTAAAAATTCCTTTTATTTATTGTAGGTTGATTTTGTTCCGCATTTAGATGTCAGTGTTTGATTCTTCAGATGAAGTTTGTCAATTAGGAACGATGAAAAAATAAACTTACAATTTATACTGTTTCTGTGCATCCCATCCGCTTTGCGGTTCGTTCGTTTGAATGTCCACTGGATATTCACTTTGCAGGATCATTCACTCATCCTTATTTTTCTTCTTGAAAATAGTCATTATAACTCCCGTTTTTAAGAAAAAAACTAAGAATAAAATAAGCTACTCTAAATTTGTAAATTTATTTCTACACTTAGTTACAGAAACTAAAAAATAAAACTACTTGACCGAAATCATTTAGGCAAGCCTTTATAAATCAAAAATTTGAAAATAATGTGTCAATTCATATTATAATAAGTTCAAGAACAAAAATCGGTTCGTTTATTATTAAATTTTGAGTAGGCTGCTTCAAGGCCAATAGATCGCAATAATTTATTAAGGAAAGTGTTTAGTTGTAGGTTAATTTGAAGACTATAGAAGTTATGTAAGAATACATCTTTAAATAACTTCGAGGTAAAAATAAGAAGATTGTCGAATAAATTCCAATTTTTAGTTAGACAAAAAAAATTAAATTTTCTTTAACACCTCTTCTATGGACTTATAAATGATTAATCTTTTAGGTAGGTCATAGATTGTAGGAAGATTTTGGCCAATAGCCCAGTATTCATGATTGGCCCCTATAAGAAGTGCTTTTACTTTATCAAAATAAGTTTTTATTATTTGATGTTTAGAAACAAGTGTAAAATTACTTACCCAGCAAATAGTAGGATAAATTAATTTTAAAGATTCTAAATCTTCTAATGGAACATTTCTTCCTAGGTAGACTGTACGATAGCCTAGCGATTTTAATTCATAATTAAGATATAGTAAGCCAATTTCATGCATTTCTTCTTCTTGTAAATAAAGTACAAATGTACGGTCAGACGGCGGGTTAGGAACTGGCTTTAGTTGTGCTATATTTAATTGAATTTTTTGATAAATTAAATTGGAGATAAAATGTTCGTGTGCAATTGTAATTGTTTTAGTTTGCCAAAATAAACCAATATAATGTAAAAAGGGTAGAAATATGTCCTTGAAAACGATTTTAAAAGAATTTTTTCGAATAGCTTTTTTATACAATTTATTGAATAAATCTGTATCATATCCATACATTGACATTTTTAATTCCATCAATGCATATTCGTTTTTGAATGTTCGATTAACAATATTATTAGCTAATACGAAAACTTCTTCTTTGGAATGATTGGCTATTTTTGAAATCTTTAAGCCATCTTTTCTAAGTAAATCAATATTTAACAAATACTTTAAATCATCGAGATTATAGTATCTTTTGTTATTAGCAGTTCTATAAGGCTGAAATAGTTGATACCTTCTTTCCCAAATTCGTATAGTGTGTGCACTAATAGCTGAAATGTTTTCTAGTTCCTTAATTGTGAAATAGGATTTTATGCTACTCATAAGTTAAAATCTAGATGAATAACTTGATAAATTTATTAATAGAATGGAATATAAAACTCTAAGGATGGGAGGAGAAAGCGTACAATTTATTCTTTTCAAGAAATAGGAAACGAAGAATAATTAATAAATTCATCAAAAACAACCAATTTCAAAATTAGACTTATTGAACTCTTCGTTGGAGAAACATTAACACTTTTTTGCAAAAAAAACATTAACTTTATAATGCCTTTAATGATTCTCTCTATCGGTAAAGTCTTGTATTTTCAAGACTTTACCACTCTTATTTAACAAAGATACTACATTTAATTAATTAACTGTCATTTTTAGTGTATATTTAGTGTTTTATCAATGTATTATAAATAATGCACTAATTCATTAAGTTTCCTTCTTTTCAATAACGTTTGTAGAAATGTTATTTATAGATAGGATTTTAAGAAGATCTTTAAAACCGCCTTTTTCTTCAAAATGCTAGAAATTAGTTTTTTTATTAGACTTGTTACCCTTTAATAAACACTCCTCTGAAAATATTTTTTTCCGCTATTTTGCTTTAAAAAATGAGTCCGTAGCTGGGCTATGCACTAATTTTTTTAAAACAAACTATCGAAAAAATCCAAATTTCATAGAAGCATTTCTTAAAGAGTAACAAGTCTATTTT
>CAYOBX010000348.1:0-6670 GCA_964402245.1 uncultured Saprospiraceae bacterium
TAACACGGAATTCATTCCGTACCCGTAACACGGAATTCATTCCGTGTTATCGCAGCGCAGATAGCAGACAACTAATCTGCGCTGCGCTCGATTAGTTGTAATACGGAATAAATTCCGTGTTACGAAAAAAGGGTAAGCGCAAAAGCACTTACCCAATTGTTTTCTTTTTTGAGAATTATAGCGATAAGATTTAGTTGATTAATGAACCAATCAACTAAATCTCAAAACTTTTAAATTAATCATCGAAAGGACATCCTACACAAGGATTTACTTCTACCGAATCATTTTGAGAAGAAATCGTTTCATTTAAGTAGTCACAAGAAGTACAGCCAATTACTTTAAATTCTGTTCTTCTGTTCAACTGATGTTCTCTTTCACTACAAGGAATATTATTAGAACAATTGTTCACATTTACATTTTCACCATATCCTGCTGCCACTAATCTTTCTTGCTCTATTCCTCTTTCTACTAACCATCTTACCACCGCTTCTGCTCTACGTTGAGACAATCGGTTATTATAACGGTAAGATCCTCTTGAATCCGTGTGGGATCCAATTTCCACAATTAGATCAGGATTGTTATTCATCGTAGCTAACATTCTTTCTAATTCTGGTTCTGCATCTCCTCTGATATAAGATTGGTCGAAATCGTAGTAAATATGCAATAAGAAAGTAATGCCACCTTCCGCAGGATCTGTTTTACCAGGTTCAAATACGTTAGGATCAGACCCAACTATATCTCCTTTTTCGTAAACCATTCCATTAATACTTCCCTCTGCTGGCTCTCCTGTTTGAGAATCTATCCATAGACCAGTATTCGGATCTTTTACTACTCTAGACATTCCATCAGGACCAGTTACTAATCCATCTGCTCCTATTATACCGCCTGCTGCGTCAGTCCCATTATCTGTATATGGCTGAAGATTAAGATTGGTCTGAAGGGTAGTAGAGCCTTCCAAGTCCGTAGTACATTGATTATCTACTGAAGAAGCTAAATATAAATCCTTAGAGGCTTTTACCGTATAACATTTATCTTTTTGTAATTCAAAAGAGTATTGTCCAGTTGCATCTGTTATTAACAATTGAGGCTCTTCTTCCATTTCACTTGTTAATTCTACCTCAGCTCCTTCTAGTGGCAAACCAGTTTGTTGGTCAAATACAATACCTTCAATATTAAAGTTAGCTGCACTTTTAAGCGGAATCTTTACTCTTAATACATCTCCCAAAAGCAATCCTTTTGTACATCCTTCTTTGGTGTTTTCCAAATATCCTTCCATCACTGCACCAAAGTTGCAGCATGTATTTAATTTCATATCTAGTAATGCTTTACCATTGGCGTTTGTTATATACGTTGCACCAGTGCAAGCATCTGTAATAGTAGCTCCTTCAATTGGCATATCCGTTGCTTCATCGTAAACAAAAATTTCTACTGGTGCAGCTGTTTTAGTAAAGCTATATACATCATCGCCACCACTTCCGCCATCTCTATCAGAAGAAAGATAACCACACATTCCTGTCTCATTGAAAATGATTCCAAAATCATCTGCATTTGTATTCACTGGAAAACCTAAATTAACAGGTGTTTTCCAATTACCTTCGCTTAATTCTTCTATATAAAAAATATCTAAGCCACCTAATCCAATCAATCCATCAGAAGAATAATACACTCTTCCATTGGGACCGGCATAAGGAAAAATTTCATGTCCTTCTGTATTCACCTCAGAACCTAAGTTAACAGGTGGACTCCATCTGTTTCCTTCTAGATCAGAGTAGTATACATCCATTCCTCCATACCCACCAGGCATATCAGAAGCAAAGAATAATCGATTTCCATCTGGGTGCAAACTAGGGTGTGCCACAGAATACTCATCACTATTAAAAGGTAAGCCTTGAATATCGCTCCATTCATCTCCTCCCTGTGATATAGCAGAATAGATTTTTAATTTTCTAGAGCCATCATCTGCTTCTCCTTTATAATTGGTAGCCGTAAAGAAAATTTCACTTTGATCTGGCTTAAAAGTTACTGCCGCTTCATGAAATTTATCATTTACTTCTGAAGAGAATTTTTTTGGTCGACCGTATTGAAAATTGCATTCGTCTTCGCCTTCTTCTCCGCCTCCGCCAATACTCTTAGCATCTACATAAAATAATTCCAAGAAAGGATTACCAGTCCAACTATGCTCTCTTTTTACAGCAGAGCCTTTATCTCTTTCAGATGCGAATACTAGTCCTCCTTTATAAAAAGCAGGACTGAAATCATCCATATTAGAGTTAATAGAAAGTGGTTTAATCTCGAAGATATTTGCATTTTTGCTCATTAATTCTTCTTCGAAATTACAGGCCTGCTCCAAGTGATTTCCACGTGAATCGTCAGGAACAGCTTGCACATATTGTGCATACCATTCTCTTGCTAGATCACATTTTCCATTACGTTGGAGCATCATGCCGTAATACAGTTTATGGATGGGCTGTGCTTCTGCCAATCTCACTACTTGACCATACCAATATTCGGCATTGTCAGTATCGTTTATTTTGCGGTAAGAATCCGCAAGGTAAATTTTTGCTTCTGGGTTATCCTCTTTTTCTAAAACGAGGTTATATAATTCTATCGCCTCCATATAGGCCAAATTATCATAATACTTTTTAGCTCTTTTTAATTTTGAACTTTGCGCCGATACGGCGGACAAACCTATAAAAAGAACTAATACGGCTAGGAGGGATCTGCGTAGCATTTTGCTGGCTGTTTTATTAAGAGGTATTAACATAATACGATGTTTTCTCTAGTGTTTATATTTTTGCTTATTGCAAATCAAAGCAAGCAATAAGACAAAGTGTAATTTTTTCTAATAACAAAAATCTTACCGTTACAATCATTGGATTCTATTAAGTACCTTTTTGTATAATACTTAGCAAAACAATTGATATTGAACGAGTTATAGGTAGTAAGTATTAAGTAGTAGGTAGTAAGTATCGAGCGGTACTTAATACCTACTACTTAATACCTATTACTTATTTTAGAAGTATCTAGGTGTCACTACTTTGGCTACTTCATAGTTAAATTGGTAGCCGACCATTATTTCAAAAGAGCCGTTGGTTACTGAGTTTAAGGCATTTAGAGGGTAATCAAACGCAGCACCAAAACGTAAACCATTATTCAATAAGTAGGACATCCAAATATCAGCGGAATCATAAGAACTTCTATCATCGAAGGCTTCCACCGCAGAACGGAAAGAAATACCTACTTGAAATTGCTCATAAAACATTAAGGATAAATCTATATCGAATTCTGTTGGTGCTCCAACATTTTGAAATTCTTCGTCTTTACTTAAGTTAGCGAGTAAACCAACATTTTTCACCAAAAGAGAAGGCTTAAATACTAGATGTTTTCCTCCAAGAGGAAAGGCAGCTCCTGCTGCAAAATAATAGTGTCGATATTGTCTTGCAAAAGGAAGTGTATTGATATTTTCCTCTCGTAAATCATGTTCTATTAATTGAGGCGATGAAGCCCCTACATAGAAAGTTTCATTATAAAATAAGATACCTGCACCAAAATTTGGTAAGAACTTCGTTGGATTTAGATCCGAGAAAGCATCATCATTTACTTCTTGTAAATTCAACAGACCAAAGTTCGCTCTCCAATAAGAAAGCCCTCCTTGTATCCCTATAGCAAGCGTATTAGTACCTCCTAAAGGAATTCGATAAGAGTAACTGAAATTTGCTCTTGTTTCATTAATAGGTCCGATAGCATCATTTACTAAATTCAAACCTACACCTACTTTCTGTTGCTTAAGTGGTGTATGCATGGTCAAAGTTTGTGTCGTTGGCGCACCATTAACTCCCTCCCATTGATTTCTGTACAATACTCCCACATATAAGTGGTCATGGTATCCTGCATAAGCAGGATTATAGACCAAGCTATTAAACATATATTTGGTGAACAGTGCATCTTGCTGTGCTTGCACAGCAATCCCCCCTAAGAGTAAGAATAAGATAAGTGTTAAATTTTTTCTCATATCTACTTTATTTAGTAGTTTGGTTAAAGTGTTCAAATGTTTTTATTATACATTTCTTTTTAGCTCTATATATATTATTAGTTTTTACAATTCATATTCTAATTCAAGAATTGTTCCAAGACGACTATTAATCGCTAGATGCGCACTCTTTCAGGAATAATTCCTAGTGCAACTTCATATATATCAAGGCTAACATTCAATCAAATAGATTGCTTCTACTCAATTGAATTTGTTAATGGAGGGAACTTATAGCGTTCAAATTGGCTATTTATAATTCCAAATAGGCAAAGAGACAGGAGGTTATTATAATATAACTACTAATAATAATGCCATATTTGTCTAAATAGCTGAGGAGTGGGGAAATTTTAGTTAAAGAGAAGGTAAGGAGGTGATTTATATTATTGAAGAGGCATATGAATACCCAATTTATTAGTTTTTTCTTATAAAAGATAGAGGTAGTATCTTAAATTTATACATTGTTTTTTATAGTTATAATACTTGCTTTGTTATCAGTATAATACGAATTATCATTTTCTATCTGTATAGAAAAATATTTTATCAATCTCCTGATAGTAGACCTTTTTTTGAGTAAGAACAGCATACTTTTGAGAAAGTATAGTTAGAGAATATTTCTTTTCAACTCAAGAAGTTACCTGTATCAATTCTTTTTCAAGGGTTTTCTCATAAAAAGGATTCCGCTGAAAATTAGACTGAAAACATTAAAAATATTAGGTCGAAGTTGCAAACTTCGACCATCGCACGCTCTTAAGAGTTTAGCACAATGCCGATATTTGAAGCTTGTAACTTCAAATAGATATTTTCAAGTTTGTTACTTAATTTTGCAGGCTATATTTTTTTTATGAGAAAACCTTTCTTGTACATTACTAAAAATCAATAACATGAGGATATCATCTATTCACATTTATCCCATTAAATCCCTTGGAGGTATTTCTTTACCTAATACTACTCTGACATCAAGAGGATTAGAGCATGATCGACGTTTCATGTTAACTAATAAATCAGGTATGTGTTTGACCCAACGGGATAATCCAATTATGGCTTTGTTAAAAACAAAGATGGAGGGAGAAGACTTGGTGATATGGAATAGTAATGCACCCAAACATCAAATAGCTTTACCACTGAAGCCAAACCACTTCGCTAAACAACAATTAGTAGAAATATGGGAGGATACCTGTATGGCAAATGTTTTGCATAAAGGCATTAATAAATGGTTTAGTCGACAATTAAAACAAGATTGTCAATTGGTCTATATGGCAGAAGATTCTCATAGAGCCATTGACAAAAAATATAGAAAAGAAGGCGAAATTGTCAGTTTTGCGGATGCTTATCCTATTCTAATATTAGGCGACGCTTCGATGGACGATTTGAATGCTAGACTAAAGAATCGGGTACCTGCGGATCGATTTAGAGCTAATATTTTCTTTAATGGAGGTGCCCCATTTGAAGAAGATAAATGGACTACTTTTTCTATTAACAACCAACAATTTAGAGGTGTTAAGCTTTGCAATCGTTGTCAAGTACCGAATATCAATCAACAAACTGGAAAGATCGAGAAAGAACCTAATAGAACATTAGCTACCTTTAGGAAATTCGATAAGAAAATAAAAATGGGCCATAATGTGTGCTGGGAAAAAGACCTATCGAAGGGAAAAGCGAGTATAGCTGTTGGAGATAGAATTTATCGGTAGACGGCGCTAGCTTTTGCCCAGAGGCAGAAAGAGCTTAGTCTTCGCTGACAGTAAACAGACAACCTTTACACTACACTAAAAGTGTTTCCAATAAAATTAACTGTGTAGGCTACAAATATAGAAGGCTTGGCGACATAGTCACCAAGCCCACTATTTATTATTTTCATAATAATTAATTGTCTGATTATTGACTGTCAACATCTTGTATGAACAATCAAACAATTTTAACAATCAGACAATCATCTCCAATTACTTACCTGGCTCCTCTACTTTGTTCACTTGACCTTTGATCGTCAAGAAAGTTTGAGCTGGAGATGTGTTAGCCGTCAAAGTCACACGCTTACTTTGATTTCCGCTTTTATTGCTAGAATCAAATCGTACCATAATTTGGCTAGACTCTCCCGGTGCGATAGGCTCCTTTGGCCATTCTGGAACAGTACAACCACAAGATCCTTTTGCATCACTAATGATTAAAGGCTCTGAACCTGTATTTGTAAATTTGTAAGCATGCTCTACTTTTTCTCCTGAAGTTACTGTTCCAAAATCAAATTCTGCTTCTGGAAAAGTCATTACAGTTGTTGGACCTGCTGGAGCCGCTGGTGTTGCAGGAGCCGCTGGTGTTGTCGCCATTGGAGTTGCTGGTGCAGGAGCCGCTGGAGTTGGGTTAGCTTCTACTGCTTGACGAGCTGCATCTCTTACAGATGTATCACCACCGCCACAAGCTACTACAAATAAACTTGCTACTAAAAGGCTAAAAAAAGCAATTCTAAGTTTCATTTTCTTAATTTTTAAATTCTATGAAATTAAATAGGATTAACGAAATACAAAAATAACAGTTTTTCTTATCTCTCGAAATAGTTATTTTGCTTGATATGTTGCAAAGGTAATACCAACAAAACGTTATAGCTCTCAATGATTTTTAAATTTTGTTAATGAGGTGTTAATCGGG
>CAYOBX010000349.1:0-2229 GCA_964402245.1 uncultured Saprospiraceae bacterium
GGTATTCGTTCGTACACCTCATGGGTATTCGTTCGTACACCTCATGGGTATTCGTTCGTACACCTCATGGGTATTCGTACACCTCATACGATGTACGATCATGGCGCAGCCATAGGAGAAAAACCCGTATATTAGAGTCAAAATAGCCATACGACGAAAAAAACATGATCACACAAAAAAACGTCACCGAAATATTAGAAGCCGCCAAGATCGAAGACATCGTCGAAGATTTTGTCAATCTCAAGCGGAGAGGTGTCAATTATATAGGACTATGCCCATTCCATAATGAAAAGACCCCTTCCTTTACCGTCTCTCCAGCCAAAAATATTTGCAAATGTTTTGGTTGTGGAAAAGGAGGCGATCCCGTACAATTTTTACGAGAATTAGAAAACTTCACCTTTGTCGAAGCCCTAAAATATATTGCCAATAAATATGGCATCAAGGTAGAAGAAAAAGAGTTGAGTGCAGAAGCTATTGCCGAAAAACAATTGTATGATAGTTTGTATTTAGTCAATGGATACGCCAAAGACTTTTACCACGAGCAATTGATGGAAACCGATAAAGGAAAAAGTGTTGGGCTATCCTATTTTAAACAAAGAGGATTTCGGGAAGGAACGATAGAAAAATTTGAGTTAGGCTATGCGCCCGCTTCCAAATCCGCCTTTACAGATGCAGCTGTAGCCAAAGGATATAACAAAACCTTGTTGAAAAGACTAAAATTGACCAATCAATACGATGGCGATTTTTTTCGAGATCGGGTCATGTTTACCATCCATAACTTGTCGGGTAAAGTAATCGCTTTTGCAGGGCGAACCTTGTCAAACGATAAAAAGACCGCCAAGTACATCAACTCGCCAGAGACGGAAATATACGTCAAGAATAAAGTTTTATATGGGGCGCACTTGGCAAAAAAAGCGATTCGCCAAGCCGATGAATGTATCTTAGTAGAAGGCTATACCGATGTGATTTCTTTACACCAATCAGGAATTGAAAATGTAGTTGCCTCTTCGGGGACCTCCTTGACGGAAGGGCAAATCAACCTAATCAAACGCTATACTCCCAATATCAAAATCTTATACGATGGGGATGCGGCAGGTATCAAAGCCGCCTTGCGAGGATTAGATTTGGTATTGGAGCAGGATATGAACGTCAAGGTAGTATTGCTACCCGATGGCGAAGATCCAGATTCCTATATGCAAAAGGTAGGCATCACCGCCTTCAAAGAATTTATAGCAGAGCAGGCGGAAGATTTTATTTTATTTAAAACAAATTTATTATTAGCCGAAACGGTTGGCGATCCCGTTAAGCGATCCGAAATTATTAAAGATATAGTTTCTAGTATTGCACGGATTCCAGACCCCATTAAGCGATCTTTATATGTCAAGCAATGCGCCCAATTGGTAGATATTGATGAGCAAACCCTAGTCAATGAAGCCAATAAACTAATTGCACAAGGGATTGCCAAGGGCCGAAAGAAAAGACAAAATCGTAAAGCACACCCTGCCAAAGGAACAACAGCACCAACAGGAGATCCTTCGTTTCCATCTGCCCCTCCTCCCATGACAGAAGGGGAGGAGCAATTGCCACCAGAATTAGCAGATCGCATACGCCCAGTTGAGGAATTGACGCAAGGAGTAGGCGCGGCCTATCAAGAAAAAGATATTGTCCGCATCTTAATCAGTGGAGGCGATCAAATTTTTGATAAAGAAGAAGACATCACGGTTGCAGAATATATTCTTTCTAATATAGAAGATGTTCTAGAGGATTTTGATAATGCAGGCTATGGTCAGATCGTCAAGGAGTACCATCAACGCTTATTAAAAAAGAAGGCCACAGACCATAAATATTTTTTAAATCATTCGGACGAACAAATTCGCCAAATAGCCTCCAACCTCTTAACCTCCCCATACGAGTATAGTCCAAATTGGGAAGAAAAGTTTGAGCAGCCTCTCCGTACCCAAAAGAACCCAGAAGAAAATTTTACCAAAGACAGCATCTATTCCCTTCGTACTTTCAAGCAAAAGAAGATCCACCAGATGCGCTTAGATATTTCCGATAAGGTAAAAAAGGCAAGTGATAAAGGCGACTTCGACGAAATGATAAAATTTATGAAAGTGAAAAAGAAATTGGATGAGGTGTATAATGAGTTGGCTTTACAGACGAATACAGTAGTGATCAAGTAACACGGAATTTATTCCGTACACCAGTAACACGGAATTCATTCCGTAA
>CAYOBX010000349.1:2329-4068 GCA_964402245.1 uncultured Saprospiraceae bacterium
ACCAGTAACACGGAATTCATTCCGTAATCAAAGAATGAATAAAAATGACTAAAATATCAAAAAAACTAATTAGAAATTACAAAAGATTGAAGCTGAATAAAATCATCAATCTTTCAGAAACAAAATTAGCAATAGAGAAAATTACTAAAATCAAAGCTGGTTTAAAACAGAAATTAGAGATAAGAACAGATCCTAGTTTTAAACTTTATACGCTATTGCAAAATACAATGTCTTATTTTGCAGAAGAAATATCCATACAGGATGATTTTACAGAATATTATGATTACGTAGAAGAGGTGGAAGACCATTATATGCCATCGTTTCCTCCAGGAAGCCCTCTAACAGGTTCGTATTTTACTTACTGGGCCTTTTGTGATATACAATTTGGAAAAGACAAAGAAACTATAAATACGATATTGTCTGATATAGGAGAAACGTTCGGTTTTGATGAAATAGTGATGAAAGGGCTAGCGAATCTGGATGAATCTTGTATGCGATTTTATACACATATGGGTTTTGAGAATGATTTAATCCTATTAAAGGATTTATTGACAGGGGAAGTTTATTCCACGCTTTGTGCTTCAGGATACAGAGGTAAGAAAGATGAAATTTGGTATATCAGAATCGTGCCTAATCTAGACAAAATCTATGATTACTCTATAACTCTTACGACTCCATATGTTATTATAAATTATAAGGAACAAGCATGGTTAGATTTTTTTCAAAGACAAGGAATTAAAAAGGGAGAAAAAGATGTTGAAAAGAAGTATTCTAAATTTATGAAACATCCTTCAGATTTTAAATATTGGCATGACTATATCATGGATGGCTATTTTAATTATAAGCCAGACTGCATTTATCTAACAGGCATTCCTGATATACAAGGAAGTAAACCGCATGAGTTAGGAACTGATTTTAATCTTTTCCAATAAAAAGGTATATTTGTTAGAACTGATCCATAAAAATCATAGCCATGAGTGCCATAAAAAAAGTAGATCCAAATCAATATACCTTTCAAGAATATTTAACTTTAGAAGAGAAGGCTGCGTATAAAAGTGAATTTTGGGATGGCTCAATAGTTGCTATGGCAGGTGGCACCCCTAGTCATAATAAAATTGCCAATAGTATTGGCACTGCGATAGATAATGCCTTGGATAAAAAGAATAAAAATTGCAGTGTTTATAACAGTGATCAAAAAGTATATATTCCTAGTTTTAATCGAGGTGTATATCCTGATTGTATGACGATTTGTGGAAAAGAAGAATTTTATGAAGACAGTACCTCTGTTTTAATTAACCCTTCTTTAATTATAGAAGTCTTATCGGAATCTACTAAAGAATATGATAGTAATGGAAAATTTGAAGGTTATCGAAGTATTCCTTCATTTAAAGAATATGTCTTAGTTTGGCAGACGATACCCAAAGTACAATCTTGGTATAAGGAAGCAGAAGATCTTTGGCGCATCTCTAGTGCTTATGGCTTGGATAAATCTATACATTTTTATTCCATTGACTGTGAAATAGCACTAAAAGATATTTATAAGCGAATCAAGAATTTAAAAGATAGAGATGAGCCAAAGGCTTTCTAATTAGGTAATATAATAAGTGCCAAGCGAGACATAATTCAACACGGAGTTACTTCGTAACGCCAATAACGGGCTAAATTAAAATGGTTATTGAAAACCAGTTGATTAGGACGGACGTTTACTAAACTTCTAAAGTTTAGTAAACGTAATCGCT
>CAYOBX010000349.1:4168-6643 GCA_964402245.1 uncultured Saprospiraceae bacterium
CTAAAGTTTAGTAAACGTAATCGCTTATAGTAAGATTTAACCCGTTATTCGCATTCGTAACTAAAAAATAACTATGATGCTTTCTTATGCTGCACGTCCTCTGGATTATTTGATTTCCATTCTTCAATAGATTTAGCCATTTCCGCTAACTCGTCTAATAAATATTCCTTATCTGTTTTGGAAATACCTTCTTTAGTTTTCTGGTATATTTCCTCTAAATTCTTTTTAATTGGTGTAACTGATTTATCCTTTTTCATCTTCCGTCGATTTAATTAAATTTCGATAATAGTTGATCTCGTCTAAAGCATTATCTAAAGCTTCTCTTTTACTCATTCCTTTTGGGAGTCCTAAATCATCCTCTGGATAATTCATTAGTAGAAATATCCATTGCTTTAACGCTCTTATTTTTGATTCGTAAAATTCCTTGTCTGTCATTTAATTGTTAGGAAAAAATTAATGGTGATTGCAATATACAAAAAAAACAGACAAAAAAAACTGGGAATCCTACCTATAAATGGTTCGGAAGCATGACTTAATTCAACGCGACTTCGTAACCACACGGATGCCACGGATTGAATTCCGTGCTACAAAAAACACCAATTCGCCAATAGCCGACAATTCCAAAAATACCCACCAAATCCACTTTCCAAAAGACCAACAAGAAAAGATATTCCTCCAAGAAGTTTTATTTGCACGCAGAGCATCAGAAGAGCAAGTGTCCGACGCTTTAAAAGCGTCCGACACTTCAATACGATACGATCTATCCCCAAATAAGCCCAACAAATTCAAGCAGTTACAAAAAAAAATGATCATTTTATAAAAAAAAATACCCCTATAGAAAATACCACAAAAAGCCCAACAAAATACCTACTCCTATAAAAATCACTAAAAAACATATTATTAAAATAATCAAACTCACTCCTGCTTTATCCCATTTCACTGCATAACAGCCAGTTAGAATAATCAGATAACTTGCATTCCTCCACGAATTGGTATAATTTTGAGTAGCGAAATAAATGAAAGTCAGGAAACTTTTTAACGGACCTGACGATATAAGGAATGAGTTAGCAATAAGTAATAGGGAAAAAGTAATAGGTAATAAGTACCTATTTTCCGCCTTCTTTTTTGCTACGTTGATGTAAACCAATGTATCATTCCTGCCAAAGGTAAAGGAACGAATGTTATAACAAATGTGGAAGTATGTTTACTAATTTCCATTAATCATTCCTACCAACCTGCCAAGTTTCGATACGTAATTAATCTCCTATTTATACAACCTCGTTTAGTTATATACAAGTACCTCTTGTACAACTATTCCTAATTTCTTGGAACGAGGTGATTTCCCTTGTTTATTAATAAGACTATTTTGCAATTGCTTTGGTTAGCTATTAGCCATCAGCAATTAGCTTCTAAGTGCACTTACTTATGCAGGTGTTATAAGAAGCTAACAGCTAATTGCTAACAGCTCAAAAAAACTACAGCCATTACTATATCCACTTTGCTTCTAGTAAAGCAAGACCTTAAATACCAAACTAGTCTTCATTAATAAACACCTACCCACAATTTTCTATTTCGCCTCTGGGTCTAAAAATTAGTGATAGCTGTTGCAAGCTGTTGTCCTAGGACCCTATTTCCTTTTATACCGATTTAAAAGAAAAATTAACATTGATGTTGTCCATCTATTCGACAACTGGGATACTCGTTACCAAATAGCGGGCCTTCCAATTCATCGAATAAACGATTGACGATACCAGTAAAAATATAGATCATCAGATCTGAAGAGCGGCTGTCTAATAGAGACAACATGTACGATTTTTTGAACACAGAGACACAGAGCGCACAGAGTCAGACTTAATACTCCGTGCCCTCAGTGACTCCGTGTTCAATTATCCCCAAGTTTTCGACAGGAAACCGCTACTCCATAAATCCTTTAATAAGACATAGTGAAAACATTGCTAAATCGATTTTTTTCTATGAACAAATTATACATCCTATTTGACATGAAATCATATTTACTACCTGTTATACTCGCCAAGGGAGTTAGTTTGAGGAGGAAAGGTAAGCTATTTCTTATATCTTTCTTTACAGTTTTAATCTGTGGTATTTATTCATCAGTGACTTATGGAAAGGACTCTCCATTAGTGGAAGATAATTCCAATTCTTTTGCTTGTACTCTTACAATCACTCAAAATACTACTTCTATCGGACCAGTTGATTGTGATGCTGTTCCTGCTGAACCAGCAGATTTAACTGAACTTAATACTATTTATGGAACTACTGTTGCTGCCAGTTCAGACTGCAATGTTAATCCACCAGGAATGGTCTCATTAGAAATAGAGGTTATAGATAATCCTGCATTAGGTTCTTTTTGTACTGGACAGACGATAAATAGAACAATAATTGTCTATGTTGATACTGATGGAGATATGGTACGCGATGGAAATGAAGTATTCGAACCCATTGATTACACTATCA
>CAYOBX010000350.1:0-6614 GCA_964402245.1 uncultured Saprospiraceae bacterium
TATTTCCTGGACATCTCAAAAACATTACTGATTCAGTAGGTGCATCAACTGTAGGTGGATTAACTACAGGAGGATCAACTGTAGGTGGATTAATTACAGGAGGATCAACTGTAGGTGGATTAACTACAGGAGGATCAACTGTAGGTGGATTAACTACAGGAGGATCAACTGCTGGTGCATCAGATACAGTAACAATAAAATCACAATTAGCAAAATTTCCACAATCATCTCTTGCCTCATATCTTATTTCATAAATCCCAGCAGGAAATCTGTGTATTGGGAATGGTCCCTCTGATTGCCCTATTCTAACATCACCTGAACAGGTGCCAGAAGCCGTTGGTAAATCCCAATCAGGGAATCTTTCGGTTTCTCCACTAGATAACTGAATATTTAAATTAGCAGGACAAGTTAATTCTAAATTATTTGGAGTAGATTCGACATCAATCATTGGAGCAGGTTCGACTTCTACAGTAAAAGTACAAGTCTCTCTATTACCACAAGCATCCGTTGCTTGATACATTATAGTAGTTGTACCTACTGGAAATACACTCCCACTTGTAGGACCACTAATCTGGGAAAGAGTAGGTATTCCTGTACTTCCCGCACCACCTCCACAGGGTATTTCTAAGATATATCTTTTTGATACAAATTGATCATAGTAAGCCCAACTACCATCCCAAGGATTGATTGCAATAAAATCCTCCGACTCCGAATTAGAAACGTCGCTTTGGAAATTAGTAAAACTTGGACTACTACCATCTATCCATCTAAAGGTGCCTTCAGTCTCCTCATCAGTTAGACCAATATATACTATATCTCCTGTTTGTTGAATCAAGTCATTTTCAGCTTGATTATTGACAATTGCTAAATTACCACCATTTTGTTGAGCATCTGCTCTTGCTGCTGTCCACGTAAGACTATTATCAGAAACGAAGAAATTAGACCCACCTTCTGTTCCTATAAAACTAAATCCTGAAAGGTTAGTAGAACAGTCGCCACTTGTACCTCCCTGACTACAAGTAGATGATACAGATGGATCGTTCCAAGTTACTGTAGCACTACTCTGACCAGCGGCGGCATTTTGAGTAATATTACTAGGACAACTAATTGTCAAATTACCCGAATCAACTGGCTGCTCAACTGGTTGCTCAACTGGTTGCTCAACTGGTTGCTCAACTGGTTGCTCAACTGGCTGCTCAACTGGCTGCTCAACTGGCTGCTCAACTGGAGCTGCACCACCTGATCCAGCAGTAATAGTTATATCATCAGATAAGAAATATATTCTTCCTTCACTTGATAAAAAGCTCTCATCTCGAGTAGTAAAACGCAACACATACGTCCCTGCCTGAGAAAAGGTAGCGGTAGTGTTATTAGAATTAGCATTAGAAAAACTAACATTACCTGGGCCACTTACCATCACCCATTCCGCAGAACTATTTATACTTTGATTTTCCAAGAAAGCCGATGCACTCAAGTCCGCACTAGATTCTACTTGCATATTCGCACCAGCATCTACTGTATATCCTTGATTGGTTCCTGCAAACTGAAAGGGTGGATTTAAATTATAATGCCGTCTTAAAAAATCAAATCTTCCATTAAAATATTGTGATGGATGCTCATGTCCTCCATCTCTAGAGATCATCAATATTTTTTCCCCTCTTAATTGATTAAAACCAGCTATTCCAGTAGCAGAAGGGGTGATCATATCTTGTAATCCAGATAAGGTAAAAGATGCACCTCTAAAACGTCTATTCGCATATACGGCATCATAATATTTAATAGCATTAGACACGGCAGCCCCTCCTCCAGAAGTAAATAAATAATAAGGGAATCCACTCGCTTGTCCAAAGTTCAATCCTTGATGTTCATTTAATGCTGGATTACAATTAATTAATACATTGACACGATTATCTATACCTGCCAACATCATCGCTAAACCACCTCCTTGACTAACGCCCATTGCTGCTACGTTTCGTTGATCAAAATCAGAACGAGTTTCTAGATAGTTTAAAACATTGATGGCCCCCGTTAAAGCATATCGCATATAGATACGATCTCTATTAGATGGATCATCTGGTTCATAGGCATTTGGATCATCTTGAGTAACAGGTGTATTATGAACACTTAAACTTACAGTTATCAATCCTGCTCTTTCTGCCAAAATTAAATCTGGCGAGGTTACCGCCGCTGATGCTCCAAAAGCCGGAAAAACAATAGCTGCAGGAAAAGGGCCACTTCCTTCAGGAATTGTTATATAACCATTTATCGTTCTTCCATCAACATTAGGTAACCTAAGTGTATAAGTAGTAGATTGAGCATTATTACTATGGACGGCTAGTTGTGGTGTACTAGATAATCCATTAACTATATTTCTTTGCGTATTCCAATATTGGTCAAAATCTGATGGTTCAGATTCTAATGGGTCAATATCAAAAGGAGCAATCGCTGCAGATGCTAAATCTGATCCACCTGGACCTATCACCGTACAAGTGACTACACCAGGACTATTGTGCGTATAAGATATAATAGATGTTTGATTGGCAGTCAAGTTAATCGTACCTGTTTCAATCGGTGTTGCACGTTCATCATACACTATTGTGTAATTAGCAGTTCCACTACTACCTGATTCTACTTGAAAGTTTATAGTTTCTCCTACCCTATAAATAGCATCCGTATTATTAGTTGTTACATTCATCTGCCCAAACAAGCAGAGTGTTTGGAAGAATAGGAAAAGAAGCAAAGACAAACGAATTAAATTGTTCATTAGTTTAAATATTGTTTTTACCCTAAATGTTTTTAGAGACAGTGAATCGTAGTATTTTTTAACTTAGATGGAATAGAATTTAAGAGGTCTTGTTTAAGACAATAGGAAAGTCATGGTTGCCATGCACGAACCAATGTTATATAAGTAGGAACTTTATGAAAGTAATAGAAATGACCAAGTAAGTCTCAAATACTTGAAAGGGAACTTAGTTTGGCATTATATTAAGACGAAAGAAAATAATAAGTGGGGGGAAGTGTAAAATAAAATCTGAATACTATCGCAAGTTATTATTAATTTTAGAACAAGGCAAGTCGCCTAGACGTATTACATTAAAAAAATAGCTTTAATTTATAAAGTTTTAAGATATTCTATTATAGCTGTCCGTTCCTCTACATTAAAAATATCCCCAAAATAGTGTCCTTGATTACTATAACCTGGGATAGTTGTGTTATAAACTTTTTTACTATTTGTTTTTTCTCTCTTTTTATACACCCAACCTAGTTGTTGATAATTATATTTTTCTGTACGTTCCCAATAAGTAGGTCGAATCTTACTATTCAATACCCCTTCTAAGGTAGGAACTGAAGCATTATGAAAAAAAGGAGCAGTCGCCCAAATCCCGTCCAATGGTGGTGCAATATAGCCGTCTAACGGAACAACTTCTGAAAGAGGAGGAGACAAACCATACCAACTCTCATTATACCAATCGGACAAATGCTTTTTAGTACTAAAGTTTCGTGCGTAGTAAGGGTCCGTCTTTACAATATCTAAGGAGACCACCTTATTGGGATACGTTTCTTCTTCCCCGTAAGTACCATGACAACCGCTACATTTTTTTTCAAACAATGGTCGACCTATTGCCGCTAATTCTTGGTCAATTTCTTTAGGATAGGCAGGTGGCTCAATGGAGGCTATATAAGCAAATACATCTACGAATCTTTTTTGAATGGCTCTAGCTTCTGTACTATCTTTAATCCCTTGTGTGGAGGCTTGCATCAATAATTTGGTATAATCTCCCCTACCCATTCCATTATAATATAAGCCATTCTTCTTTTTTAAATGCCACCAGGGAGGTACATCAGAGGCTAATGTGTGCTTATCTAATTCGTAGTTATCTTCTTCTTTGAGGGTCAAGTCTACTGGATTTCTACGCATTATATAGGTTTCTTCCAATCTAAAAGCAGGATTTACCCCCTTGAAAGGAGTGACGATATACTCCATCGCTCTCTTATTAATGGAAGAAAATATTTCAAAAGCTTCTCGCTCCTTTGAATCTTTTTTAAACTTCAGCTTTACCCTAGCATCTAAAAGCTTAAATAGAAAAGCTCGATCTTTTGAAAAATCTTGCTCTAAACCTCCTAAACCTTCAATATATTGCCCTTCTATAAATCCACCATGACAGGTCAAACAATTACCTGTAAAAACCGTTGTGCCATTGGCGTGCTCAAAAGCCATTATTCCCATTGGAAAAGTAGCATTTACACCTGACCTATTTAGAATAGTATCCTTAAAAGTGGGTAATTTTTTAAAGGTTGCCAATGGAACGCCTGATCCAATATAATCCCCTGTTGTCATATATTCTAAGCCTGCCTCTGGATCACCTCCTGTCAATTGTGGACTTGGCGGAATTCGTTGGACTTTCCAATCATTGGTAAATGCCAAACTAGGTAGGTCTTTGTAGCTATTACAAGCTAAAAAGACAGCTAAGAATATAAGAAAGAAAAAATATCGCATCATTTAATAAAAGAAATTTAATGAATAAACATACCTTTCTGTAAAGTGTTTACTTTTGCTTCAAAAAACGGTAAAAACCTGTGATTATACTAAAGTATACATGGTTCAAGTATCTCGCTTAAGTCGAAAGGGTTTTCCTATAAAAATCCGTTTTATCAATTTCTGCCTTTTTTTACCCCAACCCTAAAGGGAGAAAAGGTAGAAATCGCTAAAACTCCCTTCAGGGTTGGGGTAATTTTTAGCGATTTTTGGCTTTTCGGATTGGTTTTAATGTCGTAATTTTTTACTAAGAAACCTTTCTTAAGTGGATTCTATCAAACAGAAAATTCTCAAGCTAGAAGCAACAGATTTTTCTAAACTATTTTTTCATTGCTTACTTGTCGCTCTATAGACAATTGTTAATTGACTAAGCATATATTTTTGTATATAGATTAGGTAACTGAGCACAACATTTTAAAATATACATAAATTCATGGCTGATAAAACTTACTTTAATCCAGCAGATTTAAAAAAATTTGGGACAATTACGAAATTACAAGAGGAAATGGGCGGAAAATTCTTCGAATGGTACAATTCTGTATTTAAAGGAGATACCGCACTAACGGAAAGAGAAAAATGCTTAATCGCCTTAGCCGTTTCTCACACGGTAGGATGTCCTTATTGTATTGATGGATATTCTTCCTCTTGTTTAGAGAAAGGAGCAGACGAAGAACAAATGATGGAAGCAATTCATGTAGCAGCAGCTATCAAGAGTGGTGCTACGTTAATGTATAGTCGACAAATGATGAACCATGTGGAGAAATTGTCGATGTAAAATGGAATTTTAGCCATTAGCTGTTAGCTATTAGCCTCAATCAACACATGAAGCTAACAGCTAATTGCTAATTGCTAACAGCTAAAAAAAAACATGTCAATAAAACAGCGGACAAAGTCCTTAAAAGCAAAAGGCAATAAATTATCGGATGCTTTTTACCAGTTAAATGTATTAAGTGGTAAAGAGATAAAAGATGCTGCCTTTCCAAAGTTTGTAAATAAAACCAAGGCATTAGGCTACGATACTCTGACACCAAAGCCAATTGAGATTTTTCAATTGAATATTGGAAAGTTATGCAATCAGACCTGTGCGCATTGCCATGTAGACGCTGGCCCTGATCGGAAGGAAGAAAATATGAGCCGAGCAACGCTAGAAAAATGCTTGGAAATTATTGGGAGTGTTGATACGATACATACCGTAGATATTACAGGGGGTGCACCAGAAATGAACCCTCATTTCAAATGGTTTGTAGAGGAAGTAACTAAACTAGGTAAAAAAGTGATTAATCGCTGCAATTTGACCATTATTATGGCCAATAAGAAATACCAAGAACTACCTGCTTTCTTTAAGAAACACAAGGTACATTTAATGTCTTCTCTTCCTTATTTTTCAAAATCTAGAACGGATTCTCAAAGAGGAGATGGTGTTTTTGAAGACTCTATCAAAGCTTTGCAGCTATTGAATGAAGTAGGATATGGAATAGAAGGAAGCGGTCTAAACCTTGATTTGATATACAACCCATCTGGCGCATTTCTTCCTGCTGGACAAGAAACATTAGAAGCAGAATTTAAACGACAGCTGAAAAGAAAATATGACATCGTCTTTAATTCTTTGTTTGCTATAACTAACCTACCAATTAGTCGTTTCCTAGATTATTTATTGGAATCTGGCAATTATAGTGAGTATATGCAAAAACTAGTAGAGGCATTTAATCCAATGACCGTTGAAGGCTTGATGTGTCGAAATACAATTTCTGTCAGTTGGGAAGGCTATTTGTATGATTGTGATTTTAATCAAATGCTAGATTTAAAAGTAGCTGCTAAAGGGACTCACCTTGATGATTTTGATCTAGAAGAGTTGAAAAATAGAGCGATTGTTTTAAATCAGCATTGCTATGGCTGTACGGCGGGAGCTGGGTCTAGCTGTGGAGGAGAGATTACTTAGGAAAATGATGAATGATGAATGATGAATGATGAATACCTGACAGTCAAATATGGCCGTCAACATCTAAGAATTCATCATTTCTCATTCATCATTAAAAAATCCTCGTTCATTACAATCAAAAACAACGAAATATCTTTA
>CAYOBX010000351.1:0-2125 GCA_964402245.1 uncultured Saprospiraceae bacterium
TGCTACTGCTCAAAATCCTGCGAATCCTGAAATCCTACGAATCCTAATTCTGACAATGAGTGATGTATAGATTTACAAGCTACCAAATAAATTTGGTGGTTACGAAATCGCATTAACGGTCAGTCTGCCCTGACTCCTGACTCCTGACTCCTGACTCCTGACTCCTGACTCCTGACTCCTGACTCCTAAAAAAAATACTATGTTAGAAAACTGGTTACAAGCTCCAAAGGTAGAAGTAGACAATTTAGCATCTTGGCAAATGGGTGCTAATATATTACAACATATTGGTGGACAATTTCCCGATCTTAGAACCAGCAAAATAGCATTGTTAGGTGTTCATTCTGAAACTGATACTATACGTAAGTATTTGTATCAGATGGGGCATCCGTTTAGTAAATTTCCTATTGCTGATATTGGTAATCTTAGAAATCCTTCCGAAGATACGTTGCTGCCTGTCTTGAAAGAATTAGTAGCTAGTAAAATAATTCCTATTATTTTAAGTAATGAATCTGCTCCTTTTACTGCTCAATTTAAAGCCTATAAAGATCGCTTTAAAAAAGTAAATCTTGTAGTGATTGATGAAAAATTAACTCACCATAAAAAAATAGAAAATTATCTGTCTGTATTGAGAAAAGGTCGCAAGCCAAGATTAGGAAATTTAGGACTCATTGGCTATCAATCTCATCTTTCTCCTATTGATAGCATTCACTATTATCAAAATAAAAATTACGATTGTATCCGTTTAGGTTTAGTCAAATCCCAAATGGAACAGATAGAACCCATTCTAAGAGATGCCCATGCTGTCTATTTTAATATGGCTGCTTTAAAAATGGCAGAAGCTCCTGGGTTGTGGGAAAACTCCCCTAGTGGCCTTACCTCCGAAGAAGCTTGTCAGGTATGCCATTATGCAGGTATTAGTGATAAGTTAAGTTCCATTGGTTTTTATGGCTATTCTAAAGAAAAAGATCAACAGGAACAGACCGCACAGTTGATTGCACAAATGATTTGGTATACAATTGAAGGTATCTATTACAGAAAAAAAGACTTCCCTATTTCGACAGAAGGAATGCTAGAATACATAGTAGCCTTAAAAGGATATGATCAAGAATTAACCTTTTGGAAAAGTACTAGAAGTGGCCGCTGGTGGATTGAAATACCTCATAAGAATTCTAAGAAAAAAAACCACTTAATTCCATGTTCCTATGAAGACTATAAATTGGCTTGCCAGAATGATTTGTCAGATCGTTTATTAAATATTATCGAACGTTTTGCTTGATAAGGTCTTTTGAAATAGTTTAATTAAATCGAGGCACTTATGAGTTTTGAAATTGGAATTGAGCTTTCTCAGGCATAACGATCGTCGTCTTCTAAAAATATATTATCCGCTCCGCCCCTATCTCTAAAGATCAATCGAATATTATAAAAGAATAATAGTAAGGCTATTCCTAACCATAAATACATCCACACAAAAGCAGGTACTACCACAAATATTTTAGCATACTGTGCTAAGTCTGATGTAGGTCCAACATTAAAATCTTGAATAATATATAGGATACTCGCTAAGCCAAAAAACAAAAGGATGTCTGAGTCAAAATTTGTTTTATTGGCTATTAAAAATAAAGCTAATGCAAATAGTAATAGCATGCCTGTTGTAAACAAAGAAGTAAACCATACTAAACCAACAAATACCATGACCCCTGCTAGTATATAAATGGTGGTTTTAGCTACGGTGTTATTTGCTCTTGAACCTATATAAAAGAGTAGGTTTCCAAAAATAGCACTGCCTATATATCCTCCCATTAAAATCACTGCTCGACTTCCTCCTGCAGTCCAACATACGCCACTTCCATCTGGACGTATTTCTAAGTTGGCTACCCTTCCTCCTGTGATTAAAGCACCGAAGGCGTGCCCGAATTCGTGCAGGAATGTTACTAGCATTCTTATCGGATATAGGATCGTTTTGCCGTAAATTCCTCCGTAGTAGGTGAGGCCTAGGTAGATGCCTAGCATGAGTAGGATTCTTATTAGTAGGTTGTTTTTCATGTTGTATTCTTCTCCATGACTGTGTCATGGGTTACTGAACCTCCCCATGACTGCGTCGTGGGTTGCTGGATCTCTGGATCTC
>CAYOBX010000351.1:2225-6589 GCA_964402245.1 uncultured Saprospiraceae bacterium
CTCCCCATGACTGCGTCATGGGTTACTGGATGTCGTCCCGTTGGGACTAGTCGTTTGATCATTCCATTAGCCATTCATTTGGTCAATCAAATCTGTTGGGACGTCTATTACTTTTGCTCTTAGGTATTCTCCTAGTGTTTTGGCTTGGCCGTCCATTTTTGTTTTGGCAGCTACACCGTCTCCTAGGAAACCGATTAGGTAAAAGTTTAAGCCTAGTAAATTGGGGAAGTCATATCGCACAATTTTGAATGGTGCGGCATCTGGTAATAGTTCTTTTAATTTTTTGACGGTCAAATATTCTTTTAGGAACACGTAAGATGCTGGTGTTTTACCCCAGACACCCAAATTCGCGTTTCCTCCTTTATCTCCTGAACGTGCGGCAAATAGCCTGCCTAAAAATATTTTTTTGGTTTTTTTATTGCTAAAGTTATAATTGTACTTGGGCTTTGTCTTCTTGATCTTTTTTGTCTTCCCTCTTGGAATAACTTCCTTCACTTGCATTTTATTGCCATCTACATCTACCGTTTGTAGTAAATGCTTTTTATCTATTAAGGCAGGAAAATTGACAATTCTTGGACTAGCAGGATTGGGGGCTTGGCTCATACAAAAACCTGGAATGGTACATAGCGCCATTTCTACTATGGCTCCTGTAAATAGTTTGCCTGCCTTCTTTGGGTCTTTGTCTACTACATTAATTCGAAGATGTGCAAATGCTTCTTCATTATGAGTGGGATCTATTTTATGGGTTTTTAAATATTGAAATTCTAGTTTATCAAAAGCTTTTTTTCCACCAACTGCTTCCAAAAATGATTTTTTAAAAATAGCCGCCTTTTCATCAATATCCAATCCTGCTATATGGAGCGTCATTTCATTTTGAAAGCCGCCCATGCAATTGACGGTTACCTTTGCACTTGTGGTCGCAGGAGTTCCTTTCGTTCCTGTAATACTTACTCGATCTTTTGCGGCTTGTTCGATTTTTAAGGTATCAATATGAGCTACTACATCGGGCGTTATATAAGCGGGTGCATTTACCTCGTACAGCAATTGTGCTGTAACCGTTCCTACACTAATTAATCCTCCTGTATTAGGATGTTTGGTAATCACCGAACTACCATCTTCAAAAACCTCTGCAATAGGGAAGCCCATATTTTTAAAAGTAGGGACTTCTTCAAAATGAGAATAGTTTCCACCTACTGCTTGTCCACTACATTCTATGATATGTCCTGCCACTGCCACTCCTGCTAACTGATCCCAATTATTTCTTTTCCATCCAAAATGATAAGCTGCGGGTCCCATAACAACAGAAGCATCTGCTACTCTGCCTGTGACCACGATATCGGCTCCTTCTTTCAATGCTTCTACTATTCCCCAACATCCTAAGTAGGCGTTTGCTGAAACAGGTGGTAATCCGTATTGAGCAAGGGTTATATTTTTTTCTAAATGATTTATTTTTACGCCTTTCTTTTGTAAGGCTGCTAATCGAGGCATCAGGTTATCTCCTTCTATATAGGCAATTTTTGGATGTACTTGCAAGGTTTTGGCAACCTCTTTTAAGGCTGCTGCTAAGCCTGATGGGTTTAAGCCTCCGGCATTCACTACTACTTTAATTCCTTTATCTAAGCACGTTCCCATGATGCCTTCCATTTGTTTCAGGAAGGTTCTAGCATAGCCTAATTCTGGTCGTCTTGCTTGTGCTTTATAGAGAATCGCCATCGTCAATTCGGCTAGGTAATCTCCTGTTAAGAAATCTATAGGTCCGCCTTCTACCATTTCTTTGGCGGCACTTAGTCGATCTCCGTAGAAGCCACTCATATTGGCTATTATTACTTTGTTTTTCATGTTGTATTCTTCTCTCCATGACTGCGTCATGGGTTACAGGATGTCGTCCTTTCAGGACTGGTTTTCCGTAGCTCAAGCTGGAAGCTTGAGCTACTTAATTAAATATCCATTTCCATCTCATATTGATTAATAGAATTCTCTAAACCATGAGCTATTAAATTTTCAATCAATTCTGTTCGGCGATCATCCACATTAACGATACGTACTTCTTTTGATATTTGACTAATAGCAGCAGCAATTGTAGGAAAATTTATGGCTGCTGATTCTACTTGTGCAAGCGTGCTTTTTGCTGGGTCAATGACAAAATAGCCGAGCATTTTATTCGACCCATCCATAACGGAATAAGTTTCATACACATTCCCTGATTGGCGTAAGGCATCATTGGCAAAATCCCAAGCGTAGAAATTGTGTTTGGGATAGCCTAATTCTGCTATCTTAGAGAAAGCTATTTTTTGAATGTCGACGGTTTCTCCACTAGAAGGAAGCGTGCCTTTATAAGAATTCAAATTGCGTTGAATCGTAAAACCTATTCGCTGATATACGCAAATCGCTCGAGCATTTTCTTGGATCACTTCTAATGTACATTTGATAATCCCTTCTTTTTTAAAAAGAGGCAGCGCATGAGCATAGATTTGATCTACTAATTGTTTTCCTCTATAGGCAGGAATAACGCCTGTACCTGTATTGAATGCTGTTAAATGTCCATTAAGTCGATCCACCCCATTGATGATAAAAGCTACTAATTGGCCATTGTCAAAAACACCATAACTTAATTCATAATTCACCCTTGCTCTTTCATACCTCTTCTTCCAAAACTCAACCTCTGACGGCATTTGAACGAAATATCCTTCAAAGGCTTCTACTAGGCATTCAACAATTTTACTTAATGGAGTGTTTTTTAGGTTTTTTATTTGCATGGAGGAATTAATTTTCATAGGTTTTTGGCAACCTCATGGAATATTTAGGCACTCCTGTAGCACGGATTTTAATCCGTAAATTTAACTCGGATTTTAATCCAAGAAGATGTGGAGCGTAGTGCATCTAAACTATAATGAGTGTAACTATCTCGCTGCGCTCGATAGTTGTACAGAATGAATTCCATGCTACAGGGCTTCCGCTCGAATCGCCTCAATCTCCTCCACCGTTTTAGGAATAGGTGGCCCTAACACCTTTTGCCCTTTTGCTGTAATCAAAATATTGTCCTCAATACGAATACCGCCAAAATTTCGATAGCTCTTTAATTTCGAATAGTTAATATAATTTTTAAATTTTCCTTCACTGCTCCAGCGATCTATCAATTCTGGAATAAAATAGATACCAGGTTCTACCGTCATCACATGCCCTTTTGCTAAGGGTCTACCAAATCTAAGAGAACGCAAACCAAATTGTGGACTACGCTTAATATCGTCTGTATAGCCTACCAAATCTTCTCCTAAATCTTCCATATCATGTACATCTAAACCTATCGCATGTCCCAAACCATGTGGAAAGAATAAAGCATGTGCCCCTTCTGCAACGGCCGCCTCTGTATCTCCTTTCATCAATCCTAAATCTTTCATACCATTCACTAATATTCTAGCCGCATCTAAATGTACGTCCTTATACGCAACCCCTGGTTTACAAGCTTTAATAGAGGCCATTTCCATAGCTAAGACTAATTCGTAAATATCCCTTTGTTTTTTCGTAAACTTTTTGGAAATAGGGAAAGTTCGAGTAATATCTCCTGCATAATGCCTATCCGTTTCTGCACCAAAATCCCCCAATAACAGTTGTCCTTTCTTTAAAGTATTTCCATGATAGTGGTTGTGTAAAGTTTGACCATTGACTGTTAGTATAATTGGATAAGCGAGATTGCCACCTGCACTAATAGCAACACCATGTACTTTGCCAGTTACTTCTGCTTCTTTCATTCCTGGCTTGGCAGTACGCATAGCCGTTAAATGCATGTCAGCAGTAATTGACAAAGCCTTTTCCATTTCTTTAATTTCCTCTTTGCTTTTAACTAAGGCCTGCTCAATTACTGCCCTCGCTAAAGGAACGCAGGATATACAGGACAGGCCATTAATTGGCAAACCCATCCATTCACTTAGCTTAATTTTATTTTCTGGTCGATAAGGCGGTAAAAAATGAATTGTTCTGCCTGTTTTTTTTGCATTCTTTATAATTGTGGAAATCTGAGTAGGCGATATCACTTTTTTAATACCTGATTTTGCTGCTAAGGATTTTAGAGAAGGTTGTGGACCCGTCCAGATCACGTCATCAATGGTCAGCTCTGTTCCAAACAACACAGTCTCTCCTTTATCTATATCAATGATGGCCGTTAAGCTTGGTAAGTCTAATCCTATATAATAGAGAAAATTACTATCCTGTCTAAAATGGTAAGTATTATCTGTGTAGTTCATACTACTCAACTCATTGCCCATCAGCAAGACCAGGCCAGATTTTATCTGTTTTTGTAATACTTTTCTTCTTTCTGTGTAAGTCTTTTTTGGGAACATTAGTTTAAATTGGTTAATAATGTAGCT
>CAYOBX010000352.1:0-2422 GCA_964402245.1 uncultured Saprospiraceae bacterium
ATTCCGTGTTACGGATCAGTAATTCTTAAGAAAATCAAATACTAGGCGAACTCCAACACCCGTACCAGATTTGGTTCTATAGGTATCGGATGCTTGTAAATAAGCAGGGCCCGCAATATCAAAATGAAGCCAAGGATAATTGGTGAAATGTTCTAAAAATTTACCTGCAGTAATCATCCCAGCCATAGGTCCGCCTACATTTTTTAAATCAGCAATATTAGATTTCAACTGCTTTCCATATTCTCTCCATAATGGAAATTCTACCAATCGCTCAAATACCGTCTGTCCACTCTCTTCTAATTGTTCTTTTATTGTAGCCCCTGCAGTGCCCATATAGCAAATAGCATGTTGACCTAAAGACCGAACAGCTGCTCCAGTAAGTGTAGCGAAATCAAGTACTAGTTCTGGTTGATATTGTTTAGCATAATGCAAAGCGTCCGCTAAGATTAAACGCCCTTCTGCATCGGTGTTTAATACTTCTACGGTTGTGCCATCATACATGGTTATCACATCGCCAGGAAGGTAGGCATCATTCCCTATGCGATTATCCGTAGCAGGCACTAAGGCAATAACATGAACGGGCAAATTGGCTTTAGCTGCTGCAACCATGGCACCTATCACCGTGGCAGCTCCTGCCATATCACATTTCATGGTTGATAAAGAATTGGGCGTAGGTTTTAAATTTACTCCCCCTGTATCAAATACCACTCCTTTTCCTACTAACACGATAGGCTTTTCATTCTTTGCTTCTGGATGTTTCCACTCCATTATGCAAAACCGAGGGGGTCCAAAACTGCCTCTATTTACGGCTAACAAGCCCCCCATATTCAATTCCTCTATTTTCGGCTTATCTAATACTTTTACAGAAAAACCATACGTATTACCCAATGCCTCTATTTCTTCTCCCAACTTTGTAGCAGTAAGATAAGATTGAGGTTCATTGACTAAGTCTCTAGCCTTATAGGTAGCCTCTAAGAGTGCTTGAAGACTATTTAATTCTTCTACTGATAAATCTTGAGAGGCAATATTTATTTGGTGTGGAATTTTATGATTGCCATTGGAATGGCTAAAGTATTTAGTAAACTCATACCCTCCTAATACCATTCCTTCTACATATTCTGCTACCCCAATTTTTTTTATGGTGTTTACTAATAAAATGTCTCGTATCTTGTAGTGCGTAAATGCATTCGTAATGACATTTCCTGCTATTCGAACCAGTTCTTTCTGATAATGTATATCATCAGAAATGTCTACAAAATGAACTAAAATACTATTTGTATTTTTAGGGAAGAAAACATAATGAATATCACTTGCCGCTGCATGTTCTAGGTAAGCCCTTTCATTTTCATTTAAGTAGGGAAAAACAGGAGTCAAATAACTAGTAGTTGCTAATATCAGTAAGTTATCTTCTTTATTTGGATGATCGACTAGGTTTATGCTGAAACTCATTGCTACACTACTATTTAGGTTAAAAGCGATCCATGTAGTAATTGAAGCGTATACACAAAGATCTCTATACCTGTTTAAAGGTTTTTTTCCATATTTGTTTCTGAAAAGCAATTGTTTATGGCTTTTATTCATTTTCTAACTTACGCATTGAGTAACTTACCTTTTATTTCAACTATAACTAATACTATTTCGTGAGGGCAAAAAAATCATTCGGGCAACATTTTTTAAATAAGGAATCTATTGCAGAACGTATTGCGGATAGCTTGTTATTAACTACTACTTATCAGAAAATACTGGAAGTAGGTCCTGGCAAAGGAATGCTCACTAAGTATTTACTCAAAAAAGAGAAAGAATTAGTCGTCGTAGAAGCCGATCGGGATATGGTCTCTTATTTACAGCAAAATTTTCCTGAATTAAAAGGGCAGATTATAGCAGAAGACTTTCTAAAAGTCCCATTAGAGCTCTTTTTTAAAGAAAAGACTTCTTTTGCACTCATTGGAAACTACCCTTATAATATTTCTAGCCAAATTATTTTTAAAATGCTAGAATATCGTCAACAAATACCTGAAATGGTAGGGATGTTTCAAAAAGAAGTAGCGGATAGAATTATTGCGGGTCCAGGCAGTAAAACTTATGGCGTAGTTAGTGTCTTAGTTAAAGCCTACTATGATGGCGAATTGTTATTCAATGTAGATAAAGGGAACTTTACGCCACCTCCTAAGGTTCAATCTGCTGTTATTCGACTAGTAAGACGAGAAGATCAGGAATTAGATTGTAGTTATAAAACGCTTAGACAGGTGGTGAAACAAGCATTTAATCAGCGGCGAAAAATGCTTCGCAATACAATGAAATCTTTTTCAAAAGACCCAGATTTTCTAAGTTTACCTATACTTACTAAACGCCCTGAACAGCTTTCATTGGAAGAATTCATTGATCTAACTAAACGGGTAGAACTTCTTATTAGCCATTAGCT
>CAYOBX010000352.1:2522-4293 GCA_964402245.1 uncultured Saprospiraceae bacterium
TTAGCCATTAGCTTCTAATGTGATGCAAGCTAATAGCTAACAGCTAAAACTATCAAATGTGGATAACTCTTAGATGGTTTTCCTGCTTTTAAACTGATTTACCCTTAATTTTGTAAGGCCCTGAATGGCCTGCTTTTTCAAATAATATAATAGCAAAAATGACTTTAGAAGAAAGAATTAATGCAGATTTAAAAACAGCCATGAAGGCCAAAGATGATGCCGCAAAACGTGGGATCAGAGCTATTAAAAATCAACTTTTATTAGTTAAAACCTCTGGTACTAGTGCAGAAATGGATGAGGCTGGAGAAATCAAATTAGTACAAAAATTAGTCAAACAGCGTAAAGATTCTTTGGCAATTTTTGAAGAGCAAGGAAGAGCGGATCTTGCAAAAATAGAAGCAGAAGAAATTACTGTTTTAGAAAAATACTTACCTCAACAAATGGGGGAAGAAGAACTAACTACCTTCTTGAAAGGCTTAATGGAGAAAGTCGGTGCCTCTTCTATGAAAGATATGGGAAAAGTGATGGGAATGGCTTCCAAGCAACTTGCTGGAAAGGCAGATGGAAAAACGATCTCTACTATTGTTAAAAAGTTATTGGGGTAAATAGGATTTGTATTGAACGCTGAGTTGCAGAGATGCAGAGAACATATATGACTCTGCATCTCCCCACCTCTGCGTTTAATTTCCACGCTTGATAATCAGAAAAGAAAAATGACTGCTACTAATTCAACATATACTATTAAATTGGCTCAGTTTGAAGGGCCATTTGATCTATTGCTTTTCTTTATAGAGAGGGATGAGTTAGATATTTATAATATTCCGATTGCTAAAATCACAGATGACTTTCTGGACTATATTCGACACATGGAAGCGATGAATATTGATTTAGCTAGTGAATTTATATTAGTGGCAGCTACCTTAATGCGGATCAAGGCTAAAATGTTGATTCCAAGAAAACCCATTGATGAAGAAGGCAATGAGGTAGATCCTAGAGAAGAATTAGTACAGCGTCTTTTAGAATACAAGCGATATAAAAGTGTTCTAGAAGAAATGAGACAAAAGGAATTGCATCGGTCTCAACAAATTAAAAGAGGAAATATTCCAATAGATTTAAAAGTAATTGCAACAAAGGCATTTGTAGATGTTGAATTAGAAGCTTTGACCCTTTTCAAACTAATGAAAACCTTTGCGAAGGTGGTCGAACGTTTTGAAGACAATAACCGCAAAGTCAACGTACATACGGTCGTCAACTATAATTATTCCATTCAAGGACAACAAATCTTTATCCTTTCCAAAATTAAAAGTCATACAAAGCCTACTTTTGATAGTATTTTTGGTGCTTGTGAAAATAGAATCCATGCGATCGTTACCTTTTTAGCACTCCTTGAATTATTAAATCTATCAAAACTACATCTTATACAAGGAGAAGGTATCAATAATTTTTGGTTGACGGACGAAGTTGATAAAGAGGATGAAGATGCTAATGATTCTATGGTACATAAATCAGAAAATGCAACACTAAAAGAAGAAGCTAAAGAGATTCTAGAAAACTTGACAGATACAGCAATAGACGATTAGGATTTATAGGATTTTAAGATTAGTAGGATTCTAAAGGTGCTAATCTCTCAAAATCCTAAAATCCTTCCATCCTATAAATCCTAGTCTATTTCAGCCCTTCTAATCTTTCCAAGGTTGTATCTACTTCCTTTTCCTCATTAGGATTTATAGGATTTTAAGATTAGTAGGATTCTAAAGGTGCTAATCTCTCA
>CAYOBX010000352.1:4393-6578 GCA_964402245.1 uncultured Saprospiraceae bacterium
ATTAGGATTTATAGGATTTTAAGATTAGTAGGATTCTAAAGGTGCTAATCTCTCAAAATCCTAAAATCCTTCCATCCTATAAATCCTAGTCTATTTCAGCCCTTCTAATCTTTCCAAGGTTGTATCTACTTCCTTTTCCTCATTATAGACAGAAATCCCCATTCTTGTCACCCCACCTTTCTCTAATAAACCGAGTACTTCTGTTGCTTTAATAGCATAAAAATGGCCATTCCAAGCGCAAATATTATGCTGTGCTAAATATTCACAAACTTCCCTGGCTGTTTTACCTTTATAAATAAAGGACATGGTGGGTGCTCTTTGAGCAACATCCATTGTAGGGCCATATAACTGAACCTTTTTTATTGATTTCAACCCACTATATAACCGTTGCGCCAAAGATATTTCATGGTCATGTATTCCTTTCATAGCACTAGTTAATTGCTTTCTCAAGGTTCTTCCTTTTCCAATACTTGCCATAAATTCAATGCCTGCTTTTACTCCAGCAATTGCTGCATGGTTCAAAGTACCCGTTTCGATGGAATAAGGAGCATATTGATAAGTAGTTCTTAGACGATCAGGTTGTAAACGATCTAAAGAACCTGGCTTAGAATAAAGTAATCCAATATGAGGGCCATAAAATTTATAAGCAGAACAAATCAAAAAATCACAACCTAAAGCTTGAACATCTATTGAAAAATGTGGGGCATAATGTACTGCATCAATCATTAATAAAGCACCGACTTCATAGGTCATAGCTCTTACCATAGCTACTTCATTGATGGTTCCAAAAATATTAGAGGCCCAACCCATTGCTACTAATCTTGTACGTTCATTAATTTTATTTCCAAAATCTTCATAATCTAAAGTACCATCTTCTTTTAGCAATACTTCTCTCACTTTTATTCCTTGTGCTCTCAATGCCAACCAAGGTCCACGATTTGATTCATGATCTAATTGTGTGATAACAATCTCGTCCCCTACCTGTAAGGAACGACCAATCGCTCGACTTAGAGAAAAATTTAGGGTAGTCATATTTTGACCAAAAGAAATCGTATGACCTCCTTCTGCACCCAGAAAATCTGCAACAGTTGATCGAGTAGTTTCCAGTATTACATCCGTCTCTTGGGCTGTAAGGAAAGCACCATGCGAATTTGCATTGGATCGTTTATAATAATTGGATATCGCATCAATTGTTTTGTTAGGTACTTGTGTACCTGCTGGCCCATCAAAAAAAACGAAAGGCTTTTTATTATGTAGTCTGGAAAGAGCAGGGAACTGGTTTCTAATTATTTTATTCATACTATTATCTTAGGTAGTTCTTAAAGCAACTTCCATAAAATAAGGATAATCTCCTGTATTTTTGTTACTTTGTAGGAATTCGGATATATTAGAGATAAACAATAAACTTCAAATATTGTATAAGTAAGTAGCTCAATTAAGCGTTAAATGTCTCTACTCTAAAATACAGACATAGCAAATTAATGAAATAAAAAACCACGAATTCACTAATTTTTGCTTAGCTCGCTCTTAGAATTCGTGAATTAGTGGTTAAATTTTCGATACTTAATCAAACATATGCTCCTTATAATAGAAAGAGCTGATTAAGAATATAAAGTGTACTTAGACACTAAAATAGCAAAATTGTGTTATTATAGTCGTTTAAAAATTAATCAATGACCCAACAGGAAAAAAAAGAAGAATTTATACAATCTTGGGGCGCATTAGGTTCTAATTGGGGAATCAATCGAACGATGGCGCAGATTCATGCGTTATTACTAATATCAGCTAAGCCACTTAGTGCACAAGCAATAAAAGACGAATTAAAAATTTCTGTCGGAAATGCGAATATGAATATTCGAGCACTTATAGATTGGGGCTTAGTACATAAGAAATTAATTTCTGGTGAACGGAAAGAATTCTTTATAGCAGAGAAGGATATGTGGGAAGTAGTGAAAAAAATTATTATTCAGCGAAAGAAAAAAGAATTAGAACCTATTCTTAAGATGTTAGGGGATATTAATATATCAGAAATGGATCCTAAAAATCTAGAGGAGGAAGAATTTGTTAAAGTAATAAAAGATTTAGAGCTTTATTCTAATAAGATAGACAATACTTTTGATACACTGATTAACGCCGATTCTAATTGGTTTGTCGGCACTTTTATGCGAATGATTCGATAAAAACT
>CAYOBX010000353.1:0-6563 GCA_964402245.1 uncultured Saprospiraceae bacterium
CTTGCGCTTGAACTTCTTTAAAGTCAACTGTCAACTACCTCGATAAACTTGTCTTTCTTTATGTGTTATTAGTCAATTTATTCTCTCTTTTCTGCGCCATTAACCGAGCCATTTCCAAATCCTCCATTGTATCCACGCCAAAACTAGCTTTATCCGTAATAGCCACACTAATCGGATACTGATATTCCAACCATCGGAGTTGCTCCAAGGATTCTATATACTCTAGTCGTCCTTGAGGTAGTTCGGCTATTTCTAATAAGGTAGCTCTTTTATAACCATAAATACCTACATGCTGAAAATAGGTCGCCTTTTCTAACCACAAATCAGGTGATACACCCCTCAAATGAGGAATAGGACTCCGACTAAAATATAGCGCTTCTAATTGGTCATTTAGAACCACTTTGGCGGTATTAGGGTTGAAAAGTGCTTCCGTTGTATTGAATGTTTTAGCTAAGGTAGCAATTTGTACATCCTCCTCTTGAAGTCGGGTAATCAACAAATCTATTTGTTGTGGGTCAATAAATGGCTCATCCCCTTGAATATTAACGACAGCCGCTATATCTTGGAAGTGTTTTGCTACTTCTGCACAACGATCCGTCCCACTAGCATGAGATTGGTGGGTCATTTGCACTAAACCTCCAAAAGAAATAACTTCTTGAACAATCCGCTCATCATCTGTAGCTACGATTACTTTAGATAGTAATTTTGCTTGAGTGGCTTGCTCATATACTCGTTGGATCATTGATTTTCCAGCAATATCTAATAAGGGTTTGCCGGGCAAACGAGTAGAGGCATATCTGGCTGGGATGATCCCGATAGTTTGCATAGAAATAATATTAGTCTAATTATACGAACATACTTGAAAAAACAACACATTCTTTTCCTACTATTATTGGCATTAGGAACTCCTGTATATGGACAACACACCTTATTTACTGGTGATGAAACCTATTACCTTTTACCGCAAGATACCATCTTTCTGAATATAGAAGGAGCCTCCGAAAAAATCTTTCGACATCAACTAGCACCGGGACAAACATTGTTCTCCCTTTCCAAATTTTATGGTTTAACCATTAATGAACTCTATTTTTACAATCCTAGCCTAAAAGCTAATACTTATAAGATAGGAGATCCAATTAGTATTCCTATACCCAATAGAGCCATCAAGCGATTTAAAGGGAAGTATTTTGAATCTTCTCAGTATGTACCAGTTTGCTATATGGTAGAACGGGGGGATAATCTATATCATATATCCAAAAGAATATTCAGACTTCCACTAGAAACGGTTAAAGAAAAAAATAACTTGACAGATAACACGCTTTCCATAGGCCAAGTGTTGAAGGTAGGTTGGATGAGTATACATGGAATCCCAGATAGTTTGCGCCAATTTAAAGGCCATCCACTCTGGAAAAGAAGTTTTAACAATAAAAAGAAATACTTTTACCAAACAGCATATAAAAAGGAACATGAAACCCGTGGACCTGCTCGTTGGATAAAAGGTAATGGTAATTCTACTGCTTTAGTAGTCATGCACCGAAAAGCTACCGAAGGGTCTATAGTAGGGGTAACTAATCCAATGAATAAACGTATTGTTTATGCAAAAGTAATAGGGAGCGTTCCCTATACTTATCCAGCAGATGTAGAGGTTATTGTATCTCCCACTATTGCTAAAATGCTTGGCGTGCTAGATGAAAAATTTTATGCACGCACACATTATTTGAAATAACTCTTTAGAACAGAGAGCAGAGACCATTTTATTGAGAGAGCAGAGACTCCAAATATTACTTCCGCACATGTTAGTCTCTATTCTCTCAGTGAAACGGTCTCTATTCTCTGCTCTATTAATATAAAACCCATCATGTATCACGAAAATATTTTAGGAACAATAGGCAATACCCCTCTTGTAAAGATTAATAAAATAGCAGTAGATATTCCTGCTTTGGTATTGATTAAAATGGAGACCGTTAACCCTGGTCATTCTATCAAAGATCGAATGGCCTTGAAAATGGTAGAAGATGCGGAAAAAAATGGCAACTTAAAACCGAATGGGACGATTATAGAATGTACCTCAGGAAATACAGGTATGGGCTTAGCTATTGCAGCCGCAGTGAAAGGCTACAAATGTATTTTCACGACCAGTGACAAACAAAGTAAGGAGAAGATGGATTTGTTAAAAGCAATGGGGGCAGAAGTGATAGTGTGTCCTACCAATGTAACGCCAGAAGATCCTAGGTCGTATTACTCTGTCGCAGAGAAACTTAGCAAAGATATTCCGAACTCATTTTGGTGCAACCAATACGATAACCTTTCAAATAGACAGGCACATTATGAATCGACAGGTCCAGAAGTATGGGAACAAACTGAGGGCAAGGTTACTCATGTTGTTGTTGGTGTTGGTACAGGTGGCACCATCTCTGGTACTGCTAAATACCTAAAAGAAAAAAATCCAAATATTAAAATTTGGGGGATCGACACCTTTGGTTCTGTCTTTAAAAAATACCATGAAACTGGTGAATTTGACGAAGCAGAAATCTATCCTTATATCACGGAAGGTATTGGGGAGGATATACTCCCTAAAAATGTGGATTTCAGTTTGATCGATCATTTTGAAAAAGTAACAGATAAAGATGGAGCGGTGATGGCTAGAAGATTGGCTAAAGAAGAAGGCATGTTATTAGGCTATTCTGCGGGCTCTGCTTTTGCGGGATTAGTACAGTTAAAAGATCATTTTACCAAGGATGATGTAGTCGTAGTATTAATCCACGATCATGGAAGTCGATATGTTGGAAAAATATTCAATGATAGTTGGATGCGGGAAAGAGGTTTCTTGGAAGCTGAATTGAGAGTAAAAGATTTAATTATCTCTAAAAAGCATTCCCCATTTATAGCGGTCAAACGAACAGATACCATTCATCAAATTTTCCAAATCATGAAGGAAAATGATATTTCTCAATTGCCAGTCATGGAAGATTCTGAATTAATTGGTTCTGTAGTTGAAAGTAGGGTCTTAGAATTTTTACTAGAAAATCCTTTGCAAAATTCCTTAAAGCAAGCAGATCAAATAATGGGCGATCCTTTTCCTATTGTCAACGAAGAGTTGCCTTGTCGAAATTTAAGCAAGTACATCAGCAAAATGATGCCTGCTGTGATTGCTAAAGACAAAACAGGTGGCTTGCATATATTGACGCAGTATGATATTATTCAGGCGGTTTAAAAAATGAGAAATGAACTGTTTAAAAATGATGAATGAGAAATGATGAATGATGAATCATCACGCAAGTAACGTATTCATCATTCATCATTTCTCATTCATCATTTAAAACTATGATCTAAATACTTAAATCTTAATACGAACAGCTTCTCCTTCCTTCGATGTAGATAAGACAATCATGCTTTGTACACTGCCCAAATCTGAAATCATTGTCAACTTCGTTAAAATGAAAGTTTCATAGGCCTCTACATCTTTGACAACCACCTTCAACAAATAGTCATAACTTCCAGATATTCGATGGCATTCCAATACCTCCTCAAAATCTGCCACAATTTTTACAAAGCGATCTAAATAATTTCTAGTATGCCCCTTAAGCGTAATGCCAATAAATACCGTTTGCTTATAACCTAGCTTCCGTTTATTAACTATAGCCATATACTTATTGATAAATCCTTCTCGCTCTAGCCGCTTAATCCGTTCAAAGATTGGAGTTGTAGTCATCTCTAGAGCTTCAGCTATGCTTTTATGCGTTCGATTACTATTTTCTTGCAGTAAGCTCAGTATTTTGGCATCGGTTTCGTCTGGTTTATAGGACATATGTTTGTGATTTAAAAAGGACTAAAACATTAGAAATATTTTCGCTCTTCCCAAACTAGATGAAAGTAGCTTAGGCATTCCTGCCTGAGTAGCTATTATGCACGCAAAGACGCTAAGACGCAAAGTTTAGAACGTTTTTAAGCATAACTTTGCGTCTTTGCGTGCAGCTATTATTCCTTAGCCTGACGGCTATCAAGGTGATAGAATTAATAAAGTTCTGTTTATCAGGTATTTAGATCATGGTGATTTTGAAAATCATCATGATCTTTAAAAACATAAATACTTAATAATCAGCATTATATATTTTTAATCTGACGGCTTTGGTTACAAACTTCGACGATCTGCTATAATCACTGGATTTGTCAAAGAGTTAGAAATATTTCCTACCATAAGGTAGTAAATTTAGGCATAAAAGAAAAATAACCTACAAATCAACAATAAAAAAGAAAATTAATGCTGTTTATCTAAAAATTAATAATGCTTTAATCTTTTAAAGTTTATTTCTTAATAAATTTAAACTATAAAGCGACCAAATATGACCACATCTATTATTTCTAATCCAATCCTAGACAAGCTCCCCAAGCATTTATTTCAATATGTGCATCCTCAGAATTATGACCAGTATAGTGCTGTTAATCAGGCAGTTTGGCGATATGTAATGCGTCGAAATATTGATTATTTAAGCAAGGTGGCACATGGCTCTTATATAGAAGGGCTAAAGAAAACAGGTATTTCTCTAGAGAATATTCCGAGCATGTATGGCATGAATCGAATTCTACAAGATATTGGGTGGGCAGCCGTGGCCGTAGATGGATTTATTCCACCAGCTGCTTTTATGGAATTTCAAGCCTACAATGTACTAGTCATTGCTTCTGATATTCGTCAATTAGAAAATATTCAATACACCCCTGCGCCAGATATTATCCACGAATCCGCAGGGCATGCGCCTATCATTGCCAATCCTGAATATGCAGAATATTTAAGGAGGTTTGGAGAGATAGGATGTAAGGCAATTTCTTCTGAAAAAGATTATGAATTATATGAAGCAGTCCGTCTTCTTTCTATGTTAAAAGAAACAGAGGGTACTGCGACGGAAGCTATTGAACAAGCGGAACAGCAAGTGCTCTATCTGCAAGAAAATATGGGCGAGCCATCAGAAATGGCCCAAATAAGAAACTTGCATTGGTGGACTGTAGAATATGGTTTAATCGGTACGCTTGAAAATCCTAAAATATATGGTGCTGGACTTTTGTCTTCTATTGGAGAAAGTCAATGGTGTATGTCCAATTCTGTAAAAAAACTACCCTATGATCTTTCCGCTGTTCATCAATCTTTTGATATTACGAAGCCTCAGCCTCAACTATATGTAACGCCTAATTTTGCGCACTTAAGTTTAGTTTTAGAAGAATTTGCAAACACGATGGCTTTGCGAAAAGGCGGTTTAACAGGCGTACAAAAATTAATTAATTCTAAGCAACTAGGGACAATAGAACTAAGTACAGGTATCCAGATTTCTGGAATTTTCACAAAGTTGTTGACCAATGAAAACGGAAAAATTTCTTTTATACAGCTTACTGGCCCCACCGCATTAGCTTATAGAAATACAGAACTGATCGGGCATGACACCTCAATGCATCCAGAAGGATTTGGCTCGCCTATCGGTAAATTAAAAGGAATAAATTTAGCCATCGAAGATATGTATCCCAAAGATTTGGAAGCCTATGATATCTGCGAAGGAAAAAGGATCACCTTGGAATTTGAAGGAGATATTCATTTACAAGGAGAAGTAGTAACTGGTACCAGAAATTTACAAGGAAAGATTATTTTAATCACATTTAAAGACTGTACTGTTCGACATGGAGAGGAGATTTTATTTCATCCAGATTGGGGAATTTATCATTTAGCTGTTGGGAAGAAAGTGGTATCCGCTTTTGCTGGGCCTGCTGATAATTCTTCCTTCGATTTAGTACAGCATGAATTACCTACGTCTAAAAAAAATAAAGAGAAAACAGCAGCACAAGAGCTGAAAGAAGATTTATATAAAGATGTTAGAATGATTAGAGAAGGAAAAATTCCTCCTGATCGCTTACCTGAATTATTCAAGATTATTGAACAGCAACTTCCTATGGAGTGGTTATTACTTTTAGAGATTCAGGAATTACTGCCAAAAAACAATTCACTAACTCTAGAAATAAAAGAAAGATTGACGAAGATAAAAAATATAAAATCTTCCTTAGTAGGTTTAATTGATGCAGGATTAGCACTTATCTGAGTTATTATTAGAGTAGATAGTTGAAACTCTCTAGCGAGAGCTAAAAAAATTGAACACAGAGACACAGAGCGCACAGAGTCAAATTTAAACTCTGTGCGCTCTGTGTCTCTGTGTTCAATTTTTCTCTAATTAATTCTCTTATAAAAAATAGTATGGTTTAAATCATCCCCCAAGAAATACTTTAAAAGTACTACGCTGATTCTTTCCAATTGGCAATTGTTTTTCATTTTTCCTGACCACAAAATTGCCTTCTACATAATTGATAAATTTCCGATTCAGTATAAAGGACTTAAATGAATAAGATGTTGAATGGGTATACACGAAGTGTGATGGGTAGGGGAACGGGACAAGTGATTCGGATTTATGTTTAAAAATGAATGCTTTTTTAAATGAGAAATGATGAATGATGAATGATGAATCCATGACGCAAGTAGCGTATTCATCATTTCTCATTCATCATTCATCATTTTAAAACCCATTCAT
>CAYOBX010000354.1:0-6529 GCA_964402245.1 uncultured Saprospiraceae bacterium
TAAGAACAAAATAAGCTACTCTAAATTTGTAAATTTATTTCTACATCGTTCCTAAAAGTGCATAACAAATATAACTTAGCGACAAAATAATCCATATTTTTGTCGCAAAAAAGAATGCAGCACTTTATAGGTCGAGAAAAAAAAATTCAATGACTTCCAAATAATGGTGCTACCTCACAAGTATTACTTGAGCTAGAAGAAAGTGGATTTATTCGAAAGTATATACCTTTTAACAAAGCTAATAGACAGAGTTTATTAACTGAAACCAAAACTCGTAAAGCAATTTGGCTTACTATGATTACTACTTTTGGCACTAAACCCAATAAGCATTCAGGAAGTCTCGTGCAGCATGATTTGGATATGAACTGTTTATTTTTATTATAAAAAAATTTATAAAATTGGACCAATAATTCTCTCAATTCTTAATCAACTCATACCGATACTCTGCCACATTCAATATCTCTAAATTAATCGTATAATTTCCTGCCTCTGTCACCATTATATCTGCGCCTTCAAATTGTAATCGACCATTCCCATCATTATCGCCCAGATTCAATGCCCAATCATCATTGGCTCTGAATTTGATAACCCCTTCTGATAAGTCTGTAGTTAGGGTAAGCATATTAGTAGCGACATCATATTCCATATCTATATCTTCCTCCCAGCCTCCTGCTGTAGCAGTGCCTAATACCCCCATAAAGGCAGGTTCAACCGTATAAGTTAGGGTATTTAAATTACATTTTAAAAAGTAAGTACCTGCTGCACCACCTATCGGAATATCATTTCCAATACCTTGAGGATCTAAAGTTCCATCAGGTTCTTCATCTCCCCAATTGACATCCCAACTAGGTCCATCTGTAAATTTGAACAATGCATTATCTAAACCAAAGTAATTAAAGCCTTCATATTGTCTATTACTCATTAAAGATAAAATTACATTCAATTCTGTAGACGGGTCCCATTCTTGGTAATCCCCAGGCAAGTGTAATTGTGGTAAAATAATGATAACCTCATATAAGGTGAGCGACAAGGGGAGACTACTAGAAATCAGTGGATCTACTTCCTCACTTATGGTAGCGACTAAACGAATTTCTAAATCCAATGCTTGTGCTTCTGGTAAGCCTTGTGAGAATAATAAATTATTTAAAAATCCAACGGTCATTTGATCCGACGACAACTGATTAGTCAAACCTAAGGAAATTGGATTCGCAAAATTGTTGCCTTGTACATCTAATTGAATATCATAAGTTACTGCGGCATCAAAACCAAAGTCCGCAGCCGTCCATGTGATATTTGGCAACACTTCTGCTTCTGTTTCCTCTGTAAAAACGAAGGAAGAACTGCTTGATGGTCCTGTTATCGTGGGGGGGGCTCCTAGTTGGACTACTGGGCCTATTTCATCTAAAGAGCTATCATCTGTACAAGCATAAATACTAATACACAGTAAAGTAAAGTATAGAAAATATTTTTTTAACATGACTTTATTTTTTTAGAAGTCAGATGTCAGATCGTTCCTCCGAAACTGTCAGGTGTCAGATTTATGACGTTGACAACGCTCGCATCTGACAGCCATAGGCGGTCTGACAGCGTAGCGGTCTGACTTCTGACCTCTCGCTTATTAATAACCAGAATTCTGCACCAAATTTGGATTCGATCCAATGTCAGAAGAGGGTATTGGATAAATATCAAATTTAGCATCTACGGAACGCCCCTCTGGTGTACCGCCTTTCCAAGGCCAAGTATAATCGGTATTACTAAATCGACCATAACGCACTAAATCTGTCCGACGATGGCATTCCCAATATAACTCTCTTGCACGTTCATCTAAAAGAAAATCGAGATCTAATTCTCCATCGCTGATTCCACCAGATGGATCTCTAAATGCTCTTGTTCTAATTTGATTGACAAGATCTAGTGCAGTACCACGATCTCCACCACCACCTCTAAGCACGGATTCGGCATACATGAGATAAATATCGCCTAGTCGAAACATTGGAAAATCAGTATCTGGAAAAGCCATATCCGATCCATTTTGACCATTGGAAGTTTTATTTTGAAATTTGACAACTGCATAGCCTTCTTGAAATTGGGAAATATCAAAAATGTCTAAGGATTGTCCTTCCGTAAAAAATAACTGCCGGCTATCCGAACTAGGTCTAACTATCGAGTAGGTGAAATCTGGTCGATTTACATATAAGCGAACGGTGAAGTTACCACTTTCATTAAAAGAAATATTATTACCGCCAGTTTCTAAAATTTGACTGCCATTATCTCCCAAAGAAATGCTGCCATCTAAGCTGACGAATTGTAATTCTCCTGGCACAAAATTGCCCGTGTATTCAAAGTATTCTTCTGCTGCATTATAGCTAAGTTCGGTTGTATCTGAAGCATTGGTAGCTGATCCTGCAATACCCCAAGAAAAAGGGGTAATAGAATAGGTGAAATTATTTACATTAACTTCAATCCTATAAAAGCCTCCGGCATCTATTGGAATATTTCCTCCATTCGGATCTAATTGTCCGTCGCCATCATTATCACCAAAGGAGGAGTTCAAATTAGGTTGCGGCGTAAACAAAATTTCTGTTCTTCTAAGAAAATTAAAATAGCCTACAAAATTACCATCGCCCGATGTTTCCCATAAAACAGTAGAAGCATTTGTAGGATCCCAATTTTGATATTCGCCTGGCACATAAATGACTGGATAATCTGGTTCTACAAAATTAGCAGATACTACATCTATCGTAGTTGCTTCTTGAGTCGCAAACTTATCAACTAAGCCGCTGGTGGTTCTTGTACCACTCCAACCACTTTCCACTCCAAAGTCGCCAGGAATCATATCTCCACCAATACCTGCCCGAATAATAAAAGTCATTCCTCCCCAAGTACGAGTATTGAGTCCATCGAAAGTAACTGGGAAGATTATTTCATTTGAACGATCATTATCCGCTAGAAATAGATTCTGATATTCTGGCTCTAAGCTAAATCCAGCGTTAATTATTTTATCACAATATTCTATACATTCACTGTACCTTGCTTGTCCGATATAGACTTCTGCATTCAAGTATAGCTTTGCTAATAATGCCCAAGCTGCTGCCATGTCTGCCCGGCCATATTCGTTTTGTTGAGGCGCTATTAAAGTGGATTCTATAGCCTTTAACTCTGATTCTATATAATCAAAAGTAGCTTGTGGGCTATTTTGCTCTGGAAAGAAAGAACCCACTAAATCTTCCTCTGTAACAAATGGAATATTTCTAAATAAATCTAAAGCATGCCAATAACTTAAAGCCCGTAAAAACCTTGCTTCTGCTCGGAATATATCTATTTGTGCTTCCAAGTCAGAATCAACATTTCTTCCCGCTAATCTTTCTGGCGTTGTCTCTCTTAAAAATTCATTAGTCAAAGATATTTGATAAAAGACTCGACTATAGAATGCATTGATAAAACCATCTTGTGCATTCCAGTCTTGCTCATGAAAATCTTTGATGGTTTGGTCATTCCATCCTACTACTGCTTCCTCGGTAGGAAATTCTTGATGGTACCAATAACCTCTAAGATATTGCCCAAATCCTTCGTCAATCCCTGCAATATCTGATTGTCCTGATGGACCTTCTTGACCTGAAACAGCCAGTCCTGCATAGAGCTTTGCTAATACTGCTTTATAGGCAGTAGGGTCATCATAGACTTGCGCCGAGGTGACGATGTCTTCATCTATTGGGATGGTATTTAAGTCGTCGAAGCAGGCGCTTAATGTTAAGATGCCTAGGACTAGTAGGGGGGATAAAAATTTTATATTTACTGGTTTCATTAAATTAATTCTTTTCAATGAAAATTAAAATGTAAATGAAAATTAAAACCTTCAACCGTTGCAAATTTTTAATTTTCATTTCAATTTTCATTTTAATTAAAAATCCACATTCACTCCAAAAACGAATGTTCGAGGTCTTGGATAAATATTAATATCAATACCTGATGAATTATTATTTGAATTCACCTCTGGGTCGATCCCTTCATAATTACTCAGCACGAATGGGTTTTGAACCGTAATATAGAAGCGAGTAAACTTACCAATTAGGTTCTCTGAATTATAGCCAACAGTTACATGATCGACTCTTAGGAAAGAAGCATTTCGAACAAAGTGGTCACTAAAGTATTGCGGGTTCGTAAAATCTATTTCAGTAACAGCAGCATTCGTATTACTAATAACGCCTGTTGAATTGAAAAGTCGACTGTAGAACGCTTGATCTGACCAAACGTTATTATATACATAATTCCCTATATTAGAACGCCCTGCAAAAGAAAAATCAAAATCTTTAATAGCATAACGAGCCGTGAAGCCAATAGAATAATCTGGTGCTGGTTTTTCTAGTCGATATTGGTCATCTCCATTAACTACTCCATCGCCATTTCTATCTACGTATAAACCTTCTATAGGCACGCCTGCTTCATCATATACTTGCTCCCATACAAAGAAGGCGTTGGCAGGAAAGCCAACACTATGAATTTGAATCGTACTTCCTACACCACCCGCAATACCACCAGTCAATACCCCTTGATAAGTAGGATCATCTGAAGCGGTTAAGCGAGTAATTTCATTTTCATTGTAAGCGATATTAAAGCCAATATCTAATTGTTGATTCTCTGTTAAAATTGGCGTTGCATTTAAAGATAATTCAATACCATTATTTTCTAAATCTCCTACATTGGTAGTGATAAAGTTGGTTAAATTAGTTCCAGCTGGAACGGGTACAAAATTTAATAAATCTTTTGTATTTCTTTGGTAAACTTCTAAAGTACCCGTTAGGCGATCTTTATAAAAACCAAAATCTATCGCTGCATTCAAGGTAGAAGTTTCTTCCCATTTGATCCCTGCATCGTAACCGTTTGGACGAAGTGTGTTTTGGAAATTACTTCCAAACTGGTACTGAGCATTATCAAATCCAGCCTGGTATCTAGGAAGATAGGCATACCGATCTCCAATGCCTTCTTGACCCGTAATTCCCCAACCTAGTCGTACTTTCAATTTTGAAAGGGTAGTAGATTCTGGATTGTTTAAAATTTTAACCCCCAATGCAACAGAAGGGAATATACCAAAACGATTTTCTGGTGCAAACCGAGAAGTACCGTCTCTTCGAAGCGTTGCGGTCAATAAGTACCTGTCATTAAAACTATAATTTAATCGTCCGTATAAGGAGACTAAAAAATGTTCTTCGGAATCATTATTGGGCGCTTGTATGATTTCTGTACCTGCAACATTAGTCGCTTGACTAAATCGCTCTTCAAAGAAATGCTGCCAAGAATAACCCCCTAATATATCAACCGTACTATTACCAAAATCTTTTTTATAATTCAAATAAAATTCTAATAAGGTATTTTCTTTGCCTTGTGTATAGTTTCGTTTTTCTCCTCCATCGAAGAAAGCAAAAGAAGCATTTTCTGGCACATCGACTGTACCTGATGCGCTCGTTTTATCATAAGCGAGATTCAAATTTGCTCGTAAAGCAGGCAAAAAAGAAAAGCGATAATCCGTTTGGAAATTACCAATATATCTATTTACAGTAGATTGGTCATCTCGTAAATCCAACAAAGCCACAGGATTAGCAGGTGCTAAGGAATTGGGATTGCCATCCGCTTGCGTCCATGTATAATAGCCCCCAAAAGGACTTTCTGAATCTAGCACTGGTTTAGTAGGATCAAATGCCACCGCACTTCCGATAGCTCCTCTATTCGCAAATTGATTGTTTGTATTCACCCCTTTTAGACCAATATTGAATTGCAGTCGATTATCTAAAAAGCTTGGATTCAAATTGATGCTACCTGTTAGTCGCCTAAAATTATCTCCTTTAAGAATTCCATTTTTGTCTGTATACCCCAAAGAAACTCTATAAGGCAAAGATTGAATAGCGCCCGAAATTGATACATTATGATCGTGCCCAATCGCAGTTTGATATATTTCATCTTGCCAATCTGTTTCCGCTGTTCCCAAAGCTTGGGTGGCAGGATGATCTGGACCAAATTGTTCATTGATTAAAGCACTAAATTCACGAGCATTTAGAATATCTGGTTTATCTGTAACTACACCTATGGAAACATTCCCTGCATATCCGACCCGCATTTTTTTTCCAATTGCGCCTTTTTTAGTCGTAATAATAATTACCCCACCTGCTGCTCTATTGCCATAAATAGCCGAAGCAGAAGCATCTTTTAAAACAGTAAACGTTTCTATATCATTTGGATTAATGACATTCAACGGATTTCTAGAGCCACTAATATCGCCATTTTCTAAGGGCACTCCATCAATTACGATTAGAGGATCATTATTGGCACTAATAGAGGATTCGCCTCTTATACGAATTCTGGCACCTTCTCCCGGTGCGCCACTATTGGTGCTAATAGAAACCCCTGCTACTTTCCCTGCCAATAATTCTTGTGGGCCTGTAATTGCTCCTTTATTAAAAGACTCCGAAGTAACGGTTTGCACAGAGCCTGTGGCATCTTCTTTTTTGATGGTTCCATAGCCGATTACCACCAC
>CAYOBX010000355.1:0-6516 GCA_964402245.1 uncultured Saprospiraceae bacterium
GAAGAATTGACAAAGTTGCTCCTTATCCTAAAGAAGTATTTTGGGATGAATCGGTAACTATCCATAAAACAGCGGAAGGTATCGAATATGTACGTACGCCTGAGGAAAGATTTGAAAATTTACCAGGGTATGATTTCGCCCCTAATTATGTAGAGATTGAGGGAATGCGCATGCACTATTTAGATGAAGGACCTAAAAATGGACCTATCTTATTATTACTTCACGGTCAACCTGTTTGGTCTTTTCTCTATCGTAAAATGATAACCGAATTAGTACCTAAAGGTTATCGCTGCATTGCACCAGATATGATGGGGATGGGCAAATCTGATAAACCCATCAAGGAAGCTTTCCATTATTATGATAGGCATTGTGAAATGATACTATCCTTAATCAAACAATTAGGATTAACCGATATGACCGCCTTTGTGCAGGATTGGGGGAGTTTGATTGGTACTCGATTGGTCGGGGAAAATCCAGAATTATTTGCTCGGTTAGTGTTAGCTAATGGTGATTTACCTTTATTGACAGAAGAAACGAATCCTTTTTATATTCCAAATCCAGTTGTGGTTAATCCAAAAATAAAATCTATCAAAGATATTGCTAAATATTGGTTGAAAGGAATGCCAGATATGTTCCAAGCTTGGATACTATATTGTTTACAAAATAGCCGAAACTTCATTGGTTTTACCATGCAGCAATCGACAGAGAATACTTTGACGGATGCAGAAATGGCTGCTTACGATGCCCCTTTCCCTTCTTTTATTTATATGGCAGGTCCTCGAACTTTGCCGTCTATGAATGTAGGTTTAGTTGGTCAGCAATTACCTGCATGGGAAAGTCTCAAAAAATTTGAAAAACCGTTTATTTCTTTCATCGGTTTGCAAGACAATTTATTAGGTCGTCCCAAGATTCAAGAAAAATGGATTAATTCCGTTCCTGGTGCGAAAGGACAAGACCATGAGCAGTTTGAAAGTGCGAATCACTTTATACAGGAAGATATTGGGGAAGTGATGGCGGATAGAGTGCATAAATTTATTCAAAAAAATCCTTTGTAAATAGGGTTGAAAATCATAAATCTTACATCAGAATTCATACATCATAAATCCATCACGTTTAAATACTAGATAGATTTATGAACTATGATTTATGATTTTCGAGCCTCGAAAATTATATCAGATATGTCACTACCCCTAATCATCTGGTCCACCGCCTTCCTACTATACGCCATTTTCTGGCTATGGTATGTCGGTTTTCGCAAGCCTTTATCCAAGACAGAAATAGACCATTATCTAAAAGAATTAAGCCAATTCAATAATGATAGTGCGCAAGGACTAGCCGATTTGCGCCAATTTTTAGAAAAAGATACAGGCAAAAGCTTTGTGATGGTGAATAGTATTTCCTTGAAAAAGACACCCGATTTAATTGAGGGCGTGAAAGAAGGAGATAGTTCTATGAGAACATTAATTACCTATCATAAATCCTTTATGAAGGCGATGTTGAAACGAGCAGGAATTGGGATATTTCAGGGTAGAGTAGCGGGTAAATCAGTTGATTTAATTGGCATTGAAAATGCGGAGGAGTGGCAAATTTCTGGTATTAATCGTTTCCGAAGTCGCCGAGATTTTATGGAGATTTTAATTACGCCTCAATTTCACGAAAAACATGATTTTAAATTTGCTGCTTTGAGTAAAAGTATTGCTTATCCTGTGGACCCTTGGTTTCAATTGGGTGGATTTCCTTTGACTGTAGGGTTGGTATTTGCTTTAATAGCGGCACTTTTGCATATTCTGATATTGTCGATGTAACACAACTCTCTGAGTTGTATTGTCGATGTAACACAACTCTCTGAGTTGTGCTATTTTATGGCACAACTCAGAGAGTTGTGTTACATCTGCATCGAACAACAATAAAAGTTTTGAAAAAAAAATTAACCATAATTAATTGGAGTGTAGTACTAATTCTTTACCTATTATTCTCCATTTGGCACGGCGCATTTGAAGGGCCATTAACGCCAGCAGAAATTGACGTATTTGTCGATAAGTATCAGACGCTAAATCCAGAAAAAGATACCAAAAGGATAAGAGCTTTAATGGAAAGTGATGATGGCGAACCAAAATACATGGTGAATGCCATCAAGCTTTATGACACGCCTCAATTAATCAATGGTAAAAAGGTGGGTGATACTTCTGCAGAGATACTAGATACTTATACCCAACATGTTTTTTCTTTTTTGTTGAGACATGGAAGTTATCCGATTTATAGTGGGAATGCGGTGTTTGATGCGGTAGAAAGATGGGGGGTGACCAATGCAGATGAATGGTCTTCAGGCGCCATTGTTCGTTATCGAAGTATGCGAGTGATGATGAAGATGTCAACAGACTCAAGTTTTCGACAATTTCATGATTATAAAATAGCGGCTATGGAAAAAACAATTGCTTTTCCTACTACTGCTATGCTTAATTTAGGGAGTTTATCGCTAATTATGGCTTTTGTGTTTATTATATTTGGGCTTATTGCTCAATTGATTATTAATAATTAGAGCGTCAGCTAAATAATTGATAATTTTTAGATGTCAGAAGTCAGACCGAAAAATAAATTTTTCTGTCAGAAGTCAGATTAGGTACAAGTAAACTATTGATTATCAGAATTTTAATCCTGAATTATCTGACTTCTGACAGTTTATGTAATAAACGGTCTGACATCTGACTTCTTTTCAAATTATCAATTTTATTTCTGACTATCTAATAAAATGGATGGCTTAATGGCTTGATTGTTTAATGGTTGACTCACATGACGTAAACCATCATACAATCAAATCATCTAGCCATCAAACAATCAAATAATGTTCAATAAAATACTTCCAGACACTATAGATGATACTTTTAAAGGCAACAAAATTGCCCTCTGGTTCTTCTACCTGATTACAGCCGTAACGGTTGGGAGAAGTTGCATTCATATATTCAAGTACGATGGGGGAGCACAAAGTATTGCCACCATTCCTTTAGATACTTTTACAGAAGGGGGAGCAGCAGTAGTCATCCTAATTTTTGCTTATTGGGGCTTGTCCCAATTGATGTTTGGTATTATTCAGGTAATCGTTGCTTTTAAATATAAATCACTAATTCCTTTGATGTATTTAATGCTGGTCCTTGAATGGGCAGGAAGATTTGTTATTTCATCTTTTAAAACATTAGAAACAACAGGACAAGCACCGGGCGGTATTGGGAATATAGTTTTGCCATTTGTTTGCTTTATAATGTTTTTCCTTTCAATTAATAGAAAATGATTGTTTGATGGCTCCGAAATCAGTTCGGGGTAAACTTTGACTGCTTGGTGGTTACGGCACGTTCGGCAACCATCAAACAGTTAAACCATCAAGCCATCTGTCAATCAAACCATCCTAATCATGTCAAATCAAGACTTAATAATAGAATCTATATCCGACGGAAACAAAATGGCGCAAGGTCAAACTAGAGCTTTAAGAGCAGCCCTTTCTGGTATCAAACGCAGGGGTATTTTAGCAAGATTACCTTTAATTTCTTCTTTGATTCCAAGGTCTACGTTGTCTTATGTAGGAGATAATTTACCCGTCAATGGGATGTTGGCACACGGTGGAGGGCCCATCCATCCAGTTGGTACTTTTGATGAGGCAAAATGTTGTGTGAATCCTTTAACCTTAGACCCTGATGACCCCGATTTTATTGCCAAGACATCAGGTGGTTTAAAATATATGGGTGATGATACTTTTGTACCTGCTCATCCTGAAAAAGTCATTGGCAATTTTACTGCCTTAAATCGATTTTTAACCAATGTCTCTAAAGATTTTATAGCCGCTTCTATTGACAGAAAAGTCATACCTCAAAAAAATGACCGAGAAAGAATTGAAGCCTATTTACATAGCGTTCGGGAATGTGATAAACTAGACCGAAAAATTATTTTAGAACAACGAGCCACCTTTGCTTTTCGGTCAAAAGATTGTAAAGACCCTAATGATTGGCGAGAACCTGTTACAGATACCATTCATGGGATTATGTTCTTTGAGTGGGGCGTAAAAGGTCAAAAATTCACGGGGGCAATTCTTGGAGGAACAGGAAAGTATACGGGTGCGAGTGGTGAATTTCATCGAGAGCGTTTGTTGGCGCCTAATTTTGCAGGGGCAGAGACCTTTCGGATTACCTTTCCTGGATTGCCGCAGCCTGATTTTTGGCCAGTTTAGAAATATATCTAAAATATCCGTTTCACCACCATTTCCTTTTTACCTCGACTGATAGGTATTAAGTGAGTACCAATGGTCAATAAATTCCCTTCCATAGCTATGACCTTGAAAGGTGCGCTCACATCACCCGTCAAAATTGATAAGCATATAAAGTTAGAATTTAATGAGGCCGAGGATGAATATATTTATTGGACGAACTAATTCACAAGGGCTATTTTGGGAGGTACTGGAAAATATGCAGGTGCATCAGGGGAATTTCATCGAGAAAGATTATTAGCCACAAATTTTGCTGGTGCGGAGACTTTTCGGATGACCTTTCCTGGGTTGGAGTTGCCTGATTTTTATCCGTAATAAGATTATACTTCTGGTTGGAACAGCTTAAATTAATTTGTAAACTGATTTTTTGAATTTTTAGCTATCAATAAATGCATAAAAATTAATCAATTTTGTTACTTTCGTAGTATTAGATTGATGATTTTTTTTGTAAGATTTTAGAAAATGATAGAATCAGAATACCTAAATAGGCTATTAAAACTATTTAAAACTACTTTTAATAAAGAGACCTACAATTCTTTATTCAACGGAGATCATTACTGGATAAGATAGAAACATAAAAATCAAACCTTTTGCTACGTACATCAAAAAGGAAAGAAAGAATTCCCAGATTTACTATCTTCTAGAGAACAAGAAATTCTAGCTCTGATAATGAATCAAGAAAGCAACCAATCTATCGCTAACATTCTAAATTTGTCCAAATCTACTGTCGAAACCCACCGTAAAAATATGCTTCGTCGAACAGGATTTTCTAACCTTCAAGCACTTGGATTTATTTGGGATAAAGTCAAATAAACATCCGCACCTAGTTCGATTAGTTTTTTCATTTCCTCCTTGTCGTTAATCGTCCAATAATGAACGGCCATTTTTCTACGATGTGCGGATTTAATCAGTCTTTTTGAAGCTAAATTGATACTACGGAGACAATGGAATAATGATTGTCTGATTACTTGATGTATTAACCGTAAAGGTTTCTTTTTGCCTCTGGGCAAAAGCCAGCTTGGTCCATTGGCAAATTTAAAATTCCTTATTGTTCTCTAATTGACTTGAAATACTAAAATACATCCAGCTAAAAAAGAACAAGAATCACCAGAATTTTTGGCTGTGATTCGTGCATTAAATTTGATTTCATGCTTTACTTCTGCTGCAAATACGCTACCTTACGTCTTTAGTAGACAATTAACTAAACTATAATTTAGAGTAATGAAAAACCTACTCAAAATATTTTCTGTTCTTTTTATTGCCCTCCTTTTGTTTATGGGAATCAGCTATCTCTATGCCAATGCTGGTACAGAAGAGATGAATGATGAAGTGCGGACTTCTTTAAATAAGGAATTTGTCAAGCTTAAACATGGAGCCATTCACTATGGGTGGAGCGGACCTGTAGATGGAGAAGTGATTGTGATGATTCATGGATTTTCTACCCCTCGATTTGTATTTATGAAAAATGTAGGGGCATTGGCAGATGCAGGATATCGAGTACTCACCTATGACCACTATGGGCGGGGTTATTCGGATAGACCCGCTGTCGATTATGACAAAACGCTATACGATGATGAATTATTAGAATTGCTCGATGCCTTAAAAATAGCCGAACCAATCAACTTAGTTGGCTACTCTATGGGAGGAGGAATTGCAGCGGTTTTTGCGGGTACTCATCCAGAACGAGTTAAACAGTTAGTACTGATGTCTCCAATAGGTTTTATACCCGAGCAGGAAGGGATGAACAGTTTACTGTCATACCCAATTATAGGAAAGTGGATAATGACCGTAATTGGAAAGAATACCTTGATTGATGAATTTGATAAGCACGTAGCCAATGGAGATGCACCTAAAGAGATGGGGGATAGATTCAAAGAACAGTTTCAGTACGCAGGCGTGGAGCAGGCATTCGTTTCAACCTTAAGTAACTATCCTATGTCGAATATGGAGTCGGAATACAAGCAGCTCGGAAAGGCAAGGATGCCTAAGTTAATGATTTGGGGTGCTAAGGATGCGGTCTGTCCAATTGCGGGAGCGGCTACTATTACTCGTTTAGTTTCAGGTATTCAATTATTTAAAATAGACGATGGCAAGCATGAGATTGCTTATTCTCATGCGGATATGGTTAATGGAGCCTTGATTGATTTTTTTAATGAGTAGGCTTAACACTTGTTAAATTTGATGGATATAGCTTTCTCCTAATATAACGTTTATAACCCAGAATGGGTTGAACCTGAATAGCACCGTATGAAATGCGGTGAATT
>CAYOBX010000356.1:0-6511 GCA_964402245.1 uncultured Saprospiraceae bacterium
GTTATGTCCATAGAATTCTTTGATAATTAGCTATTTATGAAGATAACTTCTGGTAATCAGCAAGCAGTAGCTTTTAATTGTTTTTTAGAGGTGGCAATTTTGTTAGGTTTTTTTCAAAAAACCTAACAAAATTGCCACCTCTAAAGAAATATACCGAACATACTTGTTGCCGAGTACCAAGAGAAAGAACTATAGCCTGATGCCTTGCGCTAGCAAAGCCTTGCATGATTTCCATAATAAAAGTACCTTTGCGCACTAGAAATCCAAACAAATAAACTATTTTCCTATTTCTAATGAATCAATTTTCTATTATAATTAGTAGCATTATTATATGCAATTGCCACTGCAATCTGTAAGCTACTTCTATTTAGAAAATGAAAAGCTCTGACAGATTGTATTTGTCAGAGCTTTTTTATTTAGAAGTCAGAGGTCAGATCGTCCCGAGTGCTCGGGACTGTCAGAAGTCAGACGTATGACTTTGACAGCGCTCGTATCTGACAGCCGTAGGCATTCTGACAACATAGTGGTCTGACTTCTGACCTCTCAAAAGAAGAACAATGTATAAAGAATTAAAGTCCTTAAATCTTCCAGCAATAGATCAAGAAATTTTGGCTTTTTGGGAAGAAGAGGACGTCATGAAGAAAAGTATAGAGCAACGTTCTGTTGATAAGCCGTTTGTGTTTTATGAAGGTCCTCCTTCCGCAAATGGGAAGCCTGGTATACATCACGTAATGGCTCGAACCATTAAGGATTATGTGTGTCGATATCAGACAATGAAAGGAAAGCGAGTGGAGCGTAAAGGCGGATGGGATACGCATGGACTTCCTATTGAATTAGCAGTAGAAAAAGAATTGGGTATTACCAAAGAAGATATTGGAAAAAAGATTACCGTAGATGAATATAATTTGAAGTGCAAAGAAACGGTTATGCGCTACAAAGGGCTATGGGATGACTTGACGGTAAAAATGGGGATGTGGTTAGATTTGGAGAATCCTTATGTGACTTATGAAAATAATTATATCGAATCTGTTTGGTGGTTGTTGAATCAATTATACAAAAAAGATTTGATGTATAAAGGGCATACCATTCAACCATATTCACCAGCAGCAGGTACAGGCTTGAGTACGCATGAATTGAATATGCCTGGAGCCTATAAGAATGTAAAAGATACTTCTGCAGTGGCCATGTTTAAGGTAAAGAAAAATGATACCTCTGCCTTTTTATTTGAAGCTGAAGGAGAAGATGTACGCATTCTTGCATGGACGACGACCCCTTGGACATTGCCTTCTAATATCGCCCTGACGGTAGGTAAAGGCATTAAATATGTAAAGATTAAAACGAATAATGTTTATACTGAAAAACCAGTGAGCGTAGTCTTAGCACTGGACTTAGTAAAGAAATGGTTTGGAGGTAAAAAACAGCATGAGATATTATCTCAAAGCGAACCTTTTAAAGGGTCCGTCTTAGAGGGTATTCGTTATGAACAATTATTTGATTTTGGTAATGAAATAGAGCCATTACATGGAGGAACGGATGCTTTTAAAGTAATCATTGGAGACTTCGTTACTACGGAAGATGGTACAGGTATCGTTCACACTGCCCCTTCTTTTGGTGCAGATGATAGAAAGGTAGGGATTGCTAATGGAATTGGTACTTTAACATTGGTGGATCCACAAGGAAAATTTATAGATACTGTTGGAGAATTTTCTGGTCGCTATGTTAAGAACTATAAAGATGAACCAGATTATGTAGATGTGAATATCGACATCTCTGTAGATTTGAAATTGAATAACAAAGCCTTTAATGTAGCGAAGTACGAGCATAATTATCCACATTGTTGGCGAACACATAAACCGATTTTATACTATCCATTAGATAGTTGGTTTGTCAAAACTTCTTCTATGAAGGAGCGGATGTCCGAACTCAATAAAACAATCAACTGGAAACCAAAATCAACAGGGGAGGGACGATTTGGTAAGTGGTTAGAGAATTTACAAGATTGGAATTTATCTCGTTCTAGATATTGGGGAATTCCATTACCGATCTGGAGAACCAGAGACGCATCTAGGGAAATTTGTATAGATTCTTTAGCGATGTTGCAGGCAGAGATTGATAAAGCAAATAAAGCATTAGGTAAGGATCAAACAATGCCTAAGGATTTACATCGGCCATATATTGATGATGTAGTATTGGTGTCTGATGATGGTGAACCAATGTATCGAGAATTAGACCTAATAGACGTATGGTTTGATAGTGGTTCGATGCCGTATGCACAATGGCACTACCCATTTGAAAATAAAGAGACATTTGAAAGTAAATTTCCAGCGGATTTTATTGCAGAAGGAGTCGATCAAACGAGAGGATGGTTTTATACCTTACATGCAATAGGCACGATGGTATTTGATAGTGTAGCCTTTAAAAATGTAACTTCTAATGGATTAGTACAGGACAAAAATGGAAAGAAAATGTCCAAGTCCTTGGGCAATGCGATTGACCCATTTGAAGCAATTGCCAAGCATGGCGCAGATGCCAATCGTTGGTATATGATTGTAGCTTCTCCGCCATGGGATAATTTAAAATACGATCCAGATGGCGTGATAGAAGTTCGAAATAAATTCTTTGGTACGCTATTTAATACTTATAAGTTTTTCGCAGGCTATGCGAATATTGATGGTTTTAAATACCAAGAAAGTAATGTGCCATTGGCAGATCGTCCAGAAATTGATCGTTGGGTTTTATCTTTGTTGAATACCACTATTCAAGAAGTGAATGAAGCGTATGCAGACTATGAGCCGACGATAGTTGCAAGAAAAATACAAACCTTTGTGATGGATAATTTATCCAATTGGTATGTACGCCAATGTCGTCGTCGTTTCTGGAGAGGTGATTATACACAGGACAAAATTGCGGCTTACCAGACCTTATATACCTGTATGGAAGCGGTTGCTAAAATGATGGCACCTATTGCACCATTCTTCGCTGATTATTTATATAAAAACCTAAACGAAGTAACACAACAAGAAGATCATATTTCTGTACACTTAGCAAGTTTCCCAAGAGTAAGTCATGATGCAATAGATAAAGACTTAGAACAGCGAATGGACTATGCACAGCGAATTTCTTCTATGGTATTGTCTCTAAGAAAAAAGGAAAACATTCGAGTACGACAGCCATTACAAAAAATAATGTTGCCAATATTGGATGAAGGTTTTTCTGCACAAGTGGAGGGCGTGAAAGATTTGATTTTAGCAGAAGTGAACGTCAAAGAGATTGAATATATCACAGATACTGCTGGTATCGTGAAAAAGAAAATCAAACCTAACTTCAAAACATTAGGTCGAAAGCTAGGCAAGAATATGAAAGCGGCAATTCCTATTATCAATCAATTGGGGCAAGAAGATATTGAGGCAATTGAAAAAAGTAATGCTTACCAATTGACGATTGATGGTGAAAATTATGACTTAACTTTAGAAGATTTTGAAATTATTGCGGAGGATATTCCAGGATGGTTAGTAGCGAATGATGGCGACTTAACAGTAGCGATGGATATTTCTCTAACGGATAATTTAAGAGCAGAAGGGATGGCGAGAGAGTTGGTGAATAGAATTCAAAATCTTAGGAAGACCAAAGACTTTAATGTAACGGATCGGATTAAGATTACTTTAGAGAAGCAAGAAACGGTAGTACCAGCAGTAGAGTTGTTTAGTGATTATATTAATGCGGAAGTACTGTCTAATCAACTGACTTTGGTAGAAAGTGTAGCTAGTGATGATTCGATTGAGATCGATGGTGCGGTGATGAATTTGAGTATTGAATTGGCTAATTAAAGATTTGTTTTAGAATTTTAAGAATAGCGGTATTCAGTTGATATGGGTACCGCTATTTTTATTTGAATTTATAGAAGTATCTATCCATTATTGTATTTTTTGAACATAAAACAAATTAGTTTAATTTATTAATTAGTGAAAAACTTTTTGTTTTTAATTGATGGAAATTAATAGACATTCCCTATATTTGTTTTCATGAAGTATTCGATAGATTTTTATAGTGGAATTGGTGGCTGGACAATGGGAATGAAGCTCTCTGGTATTACTAATCTAGCTTCTTATGAATGGTGGCATGAAGCAAACCAAACACATAATTTTAATTTCAATACAAACCATAAGGAGATCAACATAAGAGAAATAGAGGTCAAAAATTTGAATTTTTCTCATAAGATTGACTTTGTAGTGGGTAGCCCTCCATGTACCCAATTTTCATATGCAAATAAAGGAGGGAATGGAGATATAGCTGATGGATTGGTAGATATTTTTAAATTCTTAGAAGTTGTAGAATATTTAAAGCCTAAATATTGGGCGATGGAAAATGTTCCAAGAGTTGCTAAAATATTAGAGAAAGAAATAAATGGTGGTTCACTAAAACGATTTAAGAAGCTTATAAAAGTTATAAAGGTAGTTGATTCCGCTGATTATGGTGTTCCGCAGAATAGGAAAAGAATGATTGCGGGAAATTTTCCATTAGAACTTTTTGAATCATACAAAAAAAATATTTCTCCCATCACTTTAGGTGATGCTCTTAATGCATTGAAGAAGAAAATTATTATAGATCCAAACTATGGTTATGAAATTATTCGTAACAAAGTGACCGAACTTGAAAATGAAGTTGATTTAACTCCTCAAGAAGAAAGAATAAATAGAGATTCGAAAACATTCCACCCTGTCTACAATAATATGTCTTTCCCCGATAAGCTTGATCGACCAAGTAGGACGGTTACAGCGACATGTACTAGAGTCTCAAGAGAAAGTATTATCATAAAATCAAAAGCAGGATATAGAAGACTTAATGTTAGAGAAAGAGGTGTAATACAAGGTTTTCCTATCACGTATCAATTTTATGGTAAAACCTTAAACTCTAAGTTTAAAATGATTGGTAATGCAGTTCCACCAATCTTGACTTACTATATTTTTCAAAGTATGAAAGAAGTCCCAGTAGAGAAATTAGTTCCACCAAAATATTCAGACTATTTTCATGAGCAACCAAGTTATAAAGGATTCAAATCAAATTTAGGTCTTCCTAAGAGAAAATATCCATCAAAAAGAAAATTTCAATTTGCTGTACCTCATTTGAGATATGGAAGCGGTGTAAGATTTGAACTATCTAACAATCCAAAATCAGAAGAAATCCCATGGTCATTTAAATTTTATTATGGGACTTCAAAAAAAATAAAAGAAGTCAAGTTAAATAAAGAAATTAAAGAATCTTTAGCTCCAGTGGTAAACACTACCAAAAATCAATTTATCACAGATTATATTGAAAAAATAGACTCTAATTATAGATCACTTAACTCTAATGAACTTCAAACAAAGTGGACATCTACTCAATTAAATAATGATGTTTTCAATTTTTTAGATGATATAGGAAATTATGTTGAAAAAATTATAGAAAAATCAGAATTGTCAAACGTAGAACCAAGTATTGTCAAGTCTATTTTAAACGAAGAAAATAAGAAGATTGAAAAAAATAGTAAAAGTATTTTAATAGGATTTTATTTTCTTTCAAGCTTAAATCAAAAGTTATTCAGCAAATGAAAATAGGCGCAATGTATTCCCATTTAAACGGGTTTGAATGGATTCAATATCATCAAAGAAGTATGTGGTCAGAGATAGAAAAAGTGATAAAGAATGTAGATGCCAATAAATTCCGAACTAAAATTAGTAAGGAAAAGACTATGAAAGGTAAAAGGTTATTTAGCCCTACCAATCTTAATAAACGAATGAAAGAAGATTTTGAACAATTAGGATGGTTTGAAAGTAGAACGAATTACTGGGTTACGGATGACTATGATTTGATCACTCAAACAATGCATCTAGATGCTGGTAAATAGAAGGAAGTGATGGAATCTAAAGGTAAAAAACCTATTAGATCTTACAATCAAACAGACTTCGTGAAAAATAGAATTGCAGTTGAAGTTCAATTTGGAAAATATAGCTTTATTGCCTATGATCTTTTTGTTAAGCATCTAGCATTTTATGTAGGGAATACAATTGAAGTTGGTGTCGAAATTCTCCCTATGAAATCCATGCAAGCAGAAATGTCATCTGGGCCTGGATATTATGAAGGAGCATTATATGATTTAGCAAGACAAGGAAGAGGAGTCCCTGCCGTTCCATTAGTTCTAATTGGAATTGAATCTTAATAACAAAAAAACCGCATCCATAATTAAATAGATACGGCTAATCTATAATGTGCTCAGAGAGGAGTTGATTCTCGCAACTAGCCTCTAATGAAAGACACGATTCTGCTCTAAATTAAAATATTATAAAAATATTTCTTAAAATTTAAATTTATAGTGTACGCGATAGTGTTAAGGAAATTGTAGAAAAGAAGAACTATAAAGATATGTGTTTAGCATGTTACTATCAAATAATATTTTTTTAAAATGACTTTATGCTTACAATAAATTGACCAAATAATCGGGGCTATAGTCAACAGAACTATTTAAATACCACAT
>CAYOBX010000357.1:0-6500 GCA_964402245.1 uncultured Saprospiraceae bacterium
CAGGACCCTTTGATTAAAAGTCAAATGCTCTACCAACTGAGCTACCAAATCAACTCACTTTTTTTCAAAAGCGAATGCAAAACTACAATGCTTTTTTCCTAAAAGCAAACAAAAAGATTGTTTTTTTCACTAAAGTTTAATATTTAATCAATTTCTTAGCAATAGTGCCTTTTAAGGTGTTAATCTCTAGTATATATACCCCCACAGGTAGTGCTGCTACAGGCAAAGTGGACTCGTAGGCTTGTGTATGCACTACTTGGCCCATCATATTGTGAATAGTAAGGGTAGATGGGTTGAGGTTAGCAGGCAGATCTATCTCTAACACATCTTGTACAGGATTGGGATACACCTGAATAGCTAAGGCTGTATTAGCGAACTCCTCTGTAGCAGTGCTTGTTGTAGAAGCTGGTAATTGAGTCTCATAAAAACTAATCCCTCCTCGAATATTGCCTACTGCCAATTCTAATAAATTATCTCCATCTATATCCGCAAAAGCTAAGTGAGTTTCTTCTCCATTTCTTAGTATTCCTAAGCCATTGTCTATTAATGGTAGTGCTTCGTTTATAGTAACATCAGTATACCTATTAATAGTTCCACTTTGAGAACCCGTAAATAATTGTACTTCTTCTCCTACATTGACAAAGGTGGGGGCACTATAGCCTACCACAAAACCTTCTTCTCTTACATCTATTGCTCCAAAATTTTTATCAGTTGGCTCAAATTCAAAAACGGGATTGCCTATACTTCCGACATTTTCATAATAATTTACATTACCACTTCGCTCCCCTATTATTAAATCTACTAGACCGTCTTCGTTTATATCTATGATTTGAGGCTTGCTTACTTGTCCTACATCTAGGTCTTGATAACCAAATTGGATGGGCCCGAATTGGAGAGCTTGGTTAGGTCCTGCCAGATTCTCTCCATAGAATAGTCCCCCGAATTCTTCCCCTATTAGAATGTCCAAATCTCCGTCATTGTCCATATCTCCAAAGGTAGGAGAAAATCGCCAAGCACTATTACTAAAATCATTCAAGCCTAAATAATCGTCATCTATTAGCTCGAATTTAGGAACGGTAGGCGTTCCTATATTTTTAAAAAGAAAAAGTCGAGCATTTTTCTCTCCTCCTGGCACAAAAAAGCTTTTATTACCAATCACTAAATCCTGTAAACCATCCGCATCATAATCTACAAAAACAGGATTTGCACCCGTTCCAAAATCTAGCATATCCCCTACTAATAAATCGTTGAAGCGATAGTCAAACACAGGGTTTTCATTGGTATTGATATTTGCATAATACCAGCCTACTTCGTAGGTTTCTCCTATATCATTGCCTAGGTTGGGAGCAGCTACTAAATCTCGCAATCCGTCATTATTAATATCTAAGATAAAGGAAGCTGGAAATAATGGAATGTTCACAGGTGTAGTATTCCTTGGAAAGGTAACATCTTGTTGGGTCATAAATGCTTGACTAGCAGTGCCTCCATTAGTGACTAAATTCAAATTTGTAAAAGAGACATCTCCTAATAAGACTTCCTTATCGCCATCGTTATCCATATCTAAGGTCGTAACTGTTGAACCTGCATGTATCCCACTCCGTGAGGTGCTAGTAGGTGCACGAAACCGCCCTGCACAATTATCGATTCCGACTGGTAGATCTATTTCTAAAGTAATTCCACTTTCAAAAAACTTGCCCCAGCAATCATCTGTTAATGCAAATAATAGGCTATCCAAACCATATCCTCGTTCTACGGATTGATTGGTATATAATTCTACAATTCCGCCGGATATATTGAAGGTAAGAATATCTAAATCTCCATCTCCGTCAATATCATCTACCGCAGGATAATCCACATTACTGACAAATAAATTATTAAATCCGCTTCCTCCTGGATAATAAATGATATTAAAGTCGCCTAGGAAAAATTGAAATGGTCGAAAAGCGATCTGATTCGCTTCATTATAATATCCTGTATAAACTTCTATTCCTGCCACGCCTGGTGTACTAGAATAGGCAAATATATCTTGAATTCCATCTCCATTATAATCCCGTAATAAAGCCCATTCTGTGAGTTCTGGAAAATTGACCAGAAACTTGGGCGCATAGTGATAGTCTACTTGATTTTGAGTACCTCCATTAATAAAGGTCATGCCTACTTGACCTATTTTATCATATATATATAGGTCTTGAATCCCATCATTATTCAAATCTACTTCGGAGAATTGGGGGGCGCTCATGCCTCCTGCGGTGGCTAGGGGTAGGCTTCTTCCGTCTACTATGAATTCTGGAAAGCTTTGCTCTACTTGGGCGGAGAGGGAGAGGGTAAGTAGAGTGATGAGGTATAAGAGGTAATTTTTTTTCATGTTTATTCTTTTTTTTGGCAAAGAGAGATCGGGGTGGCAGCAAACTCTGTGCCCTCTGTGCCTCTGTGTTCAACCCTCTACAGTGGCGACAGCCACCTCCTAAAAAGTAGCTCGCACCATCATACTCCCCAAATGCACAATCGCCCGTTCCCCAGTTTTACGCCCTTCATACTGGATACCTAATTGCAAATTATTAGCCAACTGTCGATCCATACTTAAAGTCCATAAAAAATTCTGCCCATCTTGGAGGCCTTCTAGCAAAGCTAACTCTAAAGTAGGATTCGTGCTACCTGTTAACGCAATTTGGACAAAGGATAGTTCACTTCTTAATACGGTTTTTTGCGTTTTGTTATATTGCAGACTCCCTTTTAAGTCATGAAAGGTCGCTGTGGCGATTGCATCTGGTAAATCATTTTCCGCTTTTTGCCACTCATAACTAAAGGTAGCCTCCCATTGTGTGTTGGGAACATAGGTGATTTTTGGAATTATTTTTTGAGACTTAATATTAAAATCTCTATTAGCAAACAATTCAGAACTACGAATACGTTTGCCAAGAATAGCCCTAAATTCAGTGATCCAATAAGGGGTAATCGTCCATCGGCTCCGAAAAAACTGTTCTGCATTTTTACTACTTTCAAATCCTGTCGTTAGTATATTCCGATTCCGATTATCAAAATGTCCTAATTGCATATCGTACACTGGATCTTGTTGATTAAAATACAAGACATTTCGGATATTTGCTGCAATATTAACAAGAGAGGTATCCACTATATCCAATTCGAATGGATTCCATACGGATACGCCATCATTCGCTCTTACCTTTCTATTAATACGTAAAGTGGAGAGGGTGGAAAACTTGGATAATACCTTTTTCCAACCTGTTTTATTATGCCAAATGGCTCTAGGAGATACATGCAGACTCTGGTTGAGCAACACATTATTGGTTCTTATAAAATCATTGGTAAAGGTATTAATACGAATATAATTGGCTTGATCTCTGAAAGGTGATACCACAAATTCATTCAATTGTGGAATACTATCCCCGTTTAGATCGAATTCTTCTGTAGGATTCCAAACAAAGGTCCCTTCCCCTGTATTGACTCGAATGAATTGGAATTCATTCTTGGCTTCCTGCCCTGCTCCAATTTCGTAATTAGTATGCATCCGCACCGCACCTTTCCATAATTGTACATTATAATCTAATCGTCCTAAATAAGTATCTCTTCCTTCTTCGTCCGTTAATTCCTTATTATTGATCGTTAAATTTCGATAGGTAAAATTCCATTTTAATTGCCCAGCTCTTTGATATTGCCAAGCTCCTATTAGGCTCACTTCTTCAGCCGTAGTACTCTTTAAAAAGGATTTATTAATCGGTGCAAAGTCATATCGTTTGAGATACTCTAATTCCCAAGAAAATTTACCCGTAGTAGGTTTTTTAATAAAAACTTTATATAAATCCCAGTAAAAACTTGTAGCACTCAAAGTGTCTGCTAAGACATCTAAACGTTCATTCCTTTCTCGTTCTGCATAGGCACCGATGGTCCAATTATTGAATTGTTCAAAGGTTTTCGAGATAGTTATATTGGGTCGAAAAAATTGAGTTTGTTCGATAGCTGTTCTAGTGCTTAATAAACTACCTTCCAAATTGATATGGTATCCTGCGTCTGTATACCGAGTATTAAAATAATGCTTTTGACCATCATAAACCGATCCTTGAAAAAAGCCAGAAAAGGCATAGCCTAGATTGACCTTCTCTCCTTTAGACAACTGGATACTCCCTTTTCCTACTTGCTCGTTTGTTTGGTCCAAAGTATTAATCAAAGCAATATTCCAATCTCGATTAAATTCTGTAGCTCGGTAGGGATTGAGTGCTCTAAAATTCCTTTGAACAAATTCATATTTTAATAAGCTTTCCAGTCGCCAATTTTTTTTCCCTATCGGGCGGTTCATTTCATAATTAAGATAGAGGGCGGTTCCTTGATTGTCTGATTGATCTATATTTGATAAACGATTTAAATCCGTATTACTTAAAGCGCCTTCTATTGACAAATTAGAAAATTGATTGAATTTATAATTCGTCCCAAGGGTAAATAATTGTTGTTTTTCAGGAGCGGTCAGTTGTTGCACAGGTTCAAAACTTCCTTGTGGAATGCCTACCTCATTAGGTGCGACCCACTCGAAGACTCGGCCATTCGCACCCCTTGGATTGGTTTGTATATAATTTCCATTACCCAATCCAACATCTGTGAAACGAGCCGTAAATAATGCTGCTTGACTAATAGGAGCGAACGCTAATATAGTGGTAGGAATTTGAATTAATTGACCAGATGTATCTTGAAGAAAATAAAAAGTATCTCTTTGTATATATTGAATACGGGCAGGATTAAACTCTTCATCAATAGCTCGGATACTAGAGCTAAAAGCATTTTGTAAATTGTCTCCTGCTTCTTGCAACTGTAGTTGTTGAGCATCCGTCAATTCGGTATCACCCAAAGCATTTTTGCTATCTTGTTGTGCGATTACATTGAAGTAGATCGACGCTTTTTGGGTTTCGTATCTCGTATTCCATGCATACAAAGAGCGTTGAAAAGATTGATCCACATATTCAAATTCTACTATAATTCGGCGATCTTTAGTAATCAAGCGGCGATTCATAAATGTTAGTTCCCCTCTATTGTAGTCGATAACATAGTCTTCTTCGATACCTCTTATTAAAAGCTGCCCATCTATATACACCTTCTCTGTACCTGCTAACACTATAATAAATTGTTCGCCTTGATTGCCAATTAATTTATAAGGCCCTTGGTTGCCTTCTTGGGGTTGGATATTATTACGTGCAAAGACACCTCTAGAAACCGCTAGGCTGGCTTGCGTACTTAATTGAGGTTCTTTTTCATTGGGGACAGAACTGCCATTTTTTGAAAAACTAGCAGTTCTATCTATCTCTGAATCAGCGTCATTATTTAAAATATTATCCCACTTAAAGGTAAATCCCTGTAATTTTTTAAAATATTTAGAAAAGTAGCCTGTAGGGCTTTGCAATTCATAATCTCCTGCCGTTAAGCTAGTATTAGGCCGATTTATCTGTATAAATATTTTATCAAACTCATTGAGCTGTTGGGTATTTCCCTCTGCTTGTAATGGAATATTTTCATCCGTTAAGGCCGCTATGATTTCTGTATCCTCTCCTACCTTCCCCGCTATTTGTAAATTAAAACTTGAGTTTAGCACCAAGTCTTGGCTATTACCAAAAGAGACTCCTCTTGCAAAACTACCCGTATAGGTCAATCCCGTATTATTACGAGCTATAGCAGTCGGTCGATTCGTGTCCGTCTGTCCATAATCAAAACCGATATAATCACTTTTTTGATTGACCTCTATCAATGCCGTATCTAGTTGCGCCAATGGTCGTTGCAAGTCTATAGGAAAGACTCGATAACTAATCTTGATAGAGTCCCTATTGGAGATCGGGTCGATAAATATTACTTGGTTGTCTATTATTTTATAGGAGGAGGGCGGGATTTGCTTTTGTAAAGAATTGTTGATAACAACTGATTCCTGTAAGATGGGTAAGCTATCTAAAACAATGGTATCTGCCACGGCTACTTTTTTAATACGCCAATTGGACAATGGATGCTGTGCATGCAATGTCGCTGTGAAGACACATAAAAAATATAGTATGATTGACCGCTTTTTCATCTCTATACAAAGAACGTAAAAAGAGGTATTTAATGTTGTTAATAATGGATAAAGAATCCGTTTTTATGACAAGTTTATCAAGGTAGTTTACACTTTGTAACCCCAAAGGGGTGACATATTCTAGCCTAGGGCTTAAGCCCTAGGTAATTAAATAAACCGATTATCCAAGCACTGAAGGTGCGACATATTACACTCCTGACTTTATTATGTCGCCCCTACAGGGCTTAATTAGAAGGCATACTTTACACCATAGGGCTTCGCCCCATGCTATGATATGTCAGCCCCTTGGGCTTTCAAAGTGTCAATTACTTTGATAAATTTATCGTTTCTCTACCTACAATCAGCTATCTATTTACAGTAGAAGGAACAACGTTCTCCTGCTTAACAAACCAATGATACCAAAACCACTGCAATCCACTTCGAGCTGCCATAAATG
>CAYOBX010000358.1:0-6491 GCA_964402245.1 uncultured Saprospiraceae bacterium
TAAATGCTGTATAAAAAGTCCAACAATTAAATTATTGTTGGACTTTTTGCTTTTATTCCTTTTAGGAAAGGAGTTTTTTGGTTAAAAAAATTGACTTTAATGATATATGTTAATAAATTACTTGTTGTCTAATTATATACAAATAACACACATGGCTCATTTATTGTTCTTCCAAAGGAACGAACCTTATTAATCTTTATAAATAGCCGATATTGAAAGTACTCAAAATTTTTACCATTCTAATAGCCTGTCTATTACTAGCTACCTCTCTTTTTTCCCAAGATTTAATAGAAAGAACTAAAAAAGGAATTCCGAATACCTCTGCTGCAAGGGCTACGCCTAATCCTTTAGCTGAACTAGTACAAAATGCTAGCAATAGTCGTTCAGGATTTACAGAGGTAAATCTTTTTGATGTCGGTACTCAAGACCAGACTAAATTTGCTCGTTTTGTAAGTGATGGGATTTTATTAGAATTAAAAAAATCTGCTTTGATAGATTTTTGGAAAAGCAAACTTCCTTCTGTTAATTTAAAAATTCCAGTAAATGAAGTGGCTGCAATTGAATTAGACTTAGTACAGGTTGATATATTAACAGATGATTTTTCCTTAATTACTGATGATGGTCGAACTATTGATGGCCTACAAAATCAAGGTATTTTCTATAGAGGAATTGTAAAAGGAGATGTATCTTCCTTGGCTGCTGTAAGTGTTTTTGAGGATAATGTACGAATAATGGTAGGAGATGATGATGGGAACTACATAGTAGGTGAAATGGAACAATTAGGAGAGCATATACTATATAATGACCAAAAAATGGTGGAATCTAACCCATTTTCATGCAGTACGAGTGATAGCCTAACTCCTGGTAAAAAATTGCGACAATCTCCTTCTAATAGTGGATCAAGAAGTAACATGGGAGGATGTATTCCTATTTATGTAGAGTGCGATTTTAAAACTTTCCAAGATATTGGATCAGAGGTATTAGTAGGAAATTATGTAGCTAGTTTGGTCAATGAATCGGCTATGCTATTTACTGCGGAATCAATTAATATTGAATTATCTCAAGTAAAAGTGTGGACAACCACCGATCCTTATGCTGGAATAAATAATACTGGGGATATATTGGAAGTATTTGCAGAAGAAATAAAAGATAATTACAATGGTCGATTAGCCCATTTGATATCGACTAGAAATTTAGGAGGTGGTATTGCTTGGGTGGATGTTTTGTGTTCTACTTATTATACATTTCCGGCCGATTTTGGAGATGGATTAAAAGAGCATCATGCTGGGCCTTATGCTTTTAGTGCAGGTTTGGGTACTACTATTACTTCTTTCCCAACGTATTCTTGGGAGGTTGGCGTATTTACGCACGAAATTGGACATAACCTTGGTTCTCCACATACACAAGCATGTGCATGGAATGGTAATAATACAGCTATTGATGGATGTGTCCAGTCAGAAAGTAATAGAGGTAATACCTGCGCTCGACCAATACCTAATTGTCCAACTGATAAAGGAACGATTATGAGTTATTGTAATCTACTAAACAACTGCGGCACCTTATTTAATAATGGATTTGGACAGCAACCAGGAGATTTAATACGGGATAAATATAATAATGCATTTTGTCTTTTATCATGTGACCCACCTACTTGTTCGGATAATATTAAGAATGGAGACGAGACAGGAGTAGACTGTGGGGGGAGTAGTTGTGCAGCTTGTCCATGTTATGAAAGTCCTTTGAATTTGAGTATTACATTTGACAATTGGCCTGAAGAATCTTCATGGACTTTAGCAAATGCAGGAGGGACTACTTTACATCAAGGAGGAACTTATGGATCCCAAGCAGATGGTTCTACTTTAACCATCAATAACCTGAGCTTAGCCAATGCTAATGGGTACGTGTTTATTTTTAATGATACCCAAAATGATGGCATATGCTGTGGTTTTGGTATAGGTAGTTTTACATTAAAAGACAACGCAGGTACTACTATTTTTTCTGGAGGAGCTTTTGGTGCTAGTACATCCTATACTTTTTGTGTTGATGATATTGGAACAGATGAAACTTGTCCTGATAATAAAGTAGTTAATACCAGTATGTCTTCTGGTACAGAAAGTGCAGCTAATACGCTTACTACCTCTGGTACAGTCAATGTGACAGGAACCGTAACATTCGAGGCAGGCTCATCAGTGATCTTAAATCCAGGTTTTCATGTTCAAAGTAATAGTACATTCTTGGCAAGAATTAATGCTTGTTCGCCTTTAATAGAAAATACAGCAACTGAAAATGCTTTCAAACGCACGGATGTAGACCAAACAGCTTCTTTAAATATTCCTAATGATTTGAGTTTGGCGGTCTTTCCAAATCCTACAAAAAATACAACTAATATCCAGTATCAATTAGAGTTAGCTTCTGATATTGCTTTGTCTGTATTTGATATGAATGGACAAGAGGTTAGTCGATTAATTACCAAACAGTATAAAGAAAAAGGGATGTATCAAATGGAGTTAAATACGAATACATTTGGATCTGGTATTTTCTATATTGTTTTGATTTCTGGAGATGCTGTAATCTCTGAGAAATTGATTGTTATTGAGTAATAATTTTAATGATGAATGAGAAATGATGAATACGCTACTTGCGTCATGTAATTCATCATTTCTCATTCATCATTTCTCATTTATCATTCATCATTTCTCATTCCCCATCCCAATCCCAGGCAACAATCGCCCATTCTTCTTCTGCCACTGTATAGACATCCACCACTTCAAAGCCGACATATTGATGGGCATTCATAGATCGAGTATTTCTTGTTGCTACCTCAGTAACAATACACTCAAATTTAGTAGACATTTGCACTTTCATCTGTTGATATAAACCAGAAAAAACGCCTTGACGGCGACACGTCTTATCTACACAAATTTGTCCCATAACAAAATAATTAGTATGTATTAAAGGTTTATTTTTAAAGTGAAGTGTATCTATTTTATTAAACATTGGTCTTAATACAGGAATAGTATTCCCAAATCCAGGAAGCATTACTAAGGCATATCCTACTACTAGGTCATTTTTTTTGGCAATAACATGTGGATGAGGATGATTCATCGAGCTTAATAATTCAAAATCGTGTTTTACGGTGACAAAGCCCTGTTCTTGCGCTTCCTCTGAAGTAATAGTATCAGGGAGATTTTTAGCTTGCAAAGTAAGAATCTGGTCTAACTCCAATTTATTAGAAACGACAGTAAATTGAATCATTATTAGATTTTTTCTAACCGACTAGGAGTCAGACGACAGGATTCAGGAGTCAGAGTATGCTGCGTAAAGAAGAGCATCATTACCTTGAATGAGAGCCGAAATAGTTCTCTTTTACGAAATTCAACCTGACTCCTGACTCCTCATTCCTGACCCCTAAATAATTAACCCAAAAGTAAATATATTCTAATGAAATTAGCTCGACTATTGATTTTAATTAGTTTTATTTCTTTCCATACTATTCCATCTGGTATAGCGCAGATAAATGGGTGGGAACTGATGAAAGAAATAATAAAAATTTCTGCTAATGCCTCCAAACTTTCTGATAATTGTTTTCAGTTAACAGACGATCGGCCGTGGGCGGGTGGCTCCATTTATTATCCAAATAAAATTGATTTAAATAAGAATTTTAAAGTAGAAATGGATGTGTTTCTTGGATGCAAAGATGCAGAAGGTGCAGATGGAATTGTGTTTGTTTTTAGTCCCAAAATGGCATTAGGTAGAGAAGGTGGAGGCATTGGGTACGAGGCGGTCTCTCCTTCCATAGGGATCGAAATAGATACTTGGCAAAATGAAGAAAATAATGATCCTTATGCAGATCATATAGCTATTTTACAAAATGGAGTGGTCGACCATCGGTATGGCTTGACCAAAGCTATCTCTTTTAAAAGTAATATAGAGGATTGTAAAGAACATAAAGTTATTATCTCTTGGAATGCTATTGATAAACGACTAGAAGTATCCTTTGATGGTCAACACATGATTAGTTTAGAAAAAGATATAGTACAAGAAGTATTTCAAGGAGATGGAGAAGTATTCTGGGGGGTTACGGCTTCCACTGGCGGAATATTCAATCAACAGAAAGTTTGTTTTGATAAAATTAATTTCAACCCTGGATCTGCATTGCTTACTAGTACGTTTAAAAAAATTGAATTGGACTTACTAAATAACAAAACAGTAGTTTTGACTCAAGCAAAATTTAAAGATCGTACTCCTATATTAGCTGATATTTCCACTAGAGAGTTAGATGAATTAGCTGCTTTATTAGAGGAACAACCAGATATGCATTTAGGTATTATGGGGCATACAGAATCAGATGGTGGTGCTAGCAAAAGGCTGTCTCAAAAAAGAGCAAAAGCCATAGCTGATTATTTGATGAAAAAAGGAATTGATAAAAAACGGCTCAATGCTACAGGCTTTGGTAATAGATATACGGGGGTTGGGGAGTATCCTAATAAGCAACGGATAGAGATATATTTATATATGCCTTTACCATAATCCTATTGACACCCCAAATCTTTTTGATGGGCAATCTGAAATCATATATCTTATATCATCAATCCATGAGGCTTGCATCCTAAATGGATTTATGATGTATGATTTCAGATGTATGATTTTTTCGCACGCCCTTAGACTTATGGGGTATTACTAACCCGAAGCACCCCATTTTCTAAATAAGCATATAATTCCACCGTATCAGGTATTTCGGCTACATAATGAGAAATAAAAACTAAGGTATGTTCCGCAGTTAATATTGAAGATAACAATTGTTTTGCTTTATAAATAGTAAGCGCATCTAAACCTTGAAAGGGCTCATCCAATAACAGTAAAGGTGGATTTTTGACCAATGCCCGAAGCAGTAATATCGTTCGTTGCTCCCCCGTAGATATGCTTTGAAAAGACTGATCTTTTAAATGTGTCAACTCAAAGTACTCAAATAATAAATTGATTAATTGTTGTTCTTTTTCATCAGGAGATCGTTTTAAATAAACATGATCGAATAGCCCTGAAATAACCGTTTGTAAACAACTCAATTCATAAGAAAAGAAATAATGCAATTCTGGAGAAGTAAAACCCGTATTTTTTTTAATGTCCCATATGCTTTGTCCCATCCCCCTTTTAGTACCAAACAAATGAATATCATTCGCATAGGCTTGGGTATGATCTCCAAATAGCAAAGAAAGAATAGTAGATTTACCAGATCCATTATCTCCTAACAACGCCCACTTTTCTCCTTTAGATACGGTCCAATTAATTCGATTTAAAATAAGCGCGTCGCCATAAGCTACCTTTACATTTTTTAAATTAAAAATAGTGTTATTGCTATTTATGGGAGCGGTGTATAAGGCTTTAATTTTTTCAATTAGCGCAGTAGGTAGCACTTGAGGAATAGCTTTTTGGTTTTTCTCAGGAGATATTGGCCCTGAATAATCTACTTGAAAATTAGCTAAACATAGTTCATGGCTAATACATTTCGGTAGTTCTTTATAATGGCCTGATAGAATTAATTGGATACCGCTTTCTTCGACTAGATTATCTAATAATTCATTAAACTCTTTTCTACTAGGAGCATCTAATCCTAAATAAGGATTATCAATAATTAATATTTTAGGTTCTTGAAGAATCGCTTTGGTAATGAGTAGTCTTCTTGATTGACCGCTAGATAATTTGATCCGTTCTAAATCCAGCATTGGATATACGCCCATCTTTTTGACCAAATCAATATGCGCTTTGATTCGCTCATCAAATCCAGCATTCATCAAGTATTCCCAAACCGTAAGCGTTCCATCTGCAGCAAAGGCATTAAATCGTTGTTGATAGAAGTATAAATTGGGACTGAAGACTCTAGAATCATCCCGAAAAGAGACGACTCTTATCAATTTCTTTTTGATAGCATAAATGGATTCCCCACTTTTTTCTAAAAATGGATAGCTTACACTACCATTAACAGGGTAATATTTTCCTGACAAAGCATTTACTAAGGAAGTCTTGCCAGCTCCACGAGGACCTGTTATCACCCAATTTTCCCCTTCCTTAACAGTCCAGTTAAAATTTTCATAAAATACCTCATTTCTGTGCTTAAATGAGACATCGGTCATCTTAAATAGGGTAGTACTCATTATTTTTTAATTATTGCTTGCTGCCTTTGGTATCTCGCAATAGTTTTTTTTGAGAGGCAATGATAATTTATCTAATAAAACCCTTCTAGGGGATGGGGTAGAAATAAATTGTAAGTTTATTTTTAACCCATCCCTAGGTGAAGTTGCCGAAAAGATATTTTTTATATGAGAATTATAAGAAATGTATAAAATTATACAATCTTCTCAGCAAAATAGAATAAATTATAAGTAATTGCGAACTATCTTCACGCTTGAAAAGAGAATTGAAAAAAAGTGAAAATTTTTACAATTCTCATAGTGGCTACTGCCTTATAATCCCATCCTGATAATAGCTGTCTT
>CAYOBX010000359.1:0-6491 GCA_964402245.1 uncultured Saprospiraceae bacterium
GTTCAGCGCTTGATCTCTCGCTTGTTTGGTCGAGAGTGTTTGATATTGGCCTATTTTCACCCGCGCCCCGCGCTTATATTCGCAGTAGTAGGTTTTCCTTCCACTAGGTTGAGTAATGAGAACAAAGCTCGTTCTGAATTACCGCAAGTGGCCCAAAGTTCTGGTACCACATCAAGTAGGCATCTAAGGCTAGAATAAAATTGCTCTAGTTGATCATTATCAAAATCAGAGTTTGCAAGGTCAAATGTGAATTCTCCAATATATTTGCACCATCCTTCTAAGTTTTCATGAGCCGCCGCCGCAATAGTTGCAATTCTAAAAATCTCCGTAGGATTAAGGCTCGAAGCCGCCAAGTGATTAAATTTTCGAATTAGCACTCTAATTTGGTCCGCCAATTCCGTTGATTTTGCAACTCCAGCAACCGAAGCAAACCCCAAAATGAGGTCATAGAAATGGTCTTCTTTTTCAGTTAAAATATTTTCATGTGTAAGAGTCAACGCCTTCACAGCCCTATCGGCATGATCAGGATTCAGCCTAAAAAATCTTGAATAGTTAACCAGTAAAACAAAGCTCTTGTAATCTACAGTTTCTGAATCAAGGGCAGCCTCCACATCCTTTTCCATTTCTTCCGGAAGCGCGGGAGGCATGGAACGGTGACCCTCTAGCGGGCCAGGAATAAATGGGCCGGGGAAACTTGCGTATTTTTGTAGTTCCTCTCCCTCAAAATTCAGCAACAAATTTTTTAACTCTTGGTCGTCTTCAATCAGTTTAATGTTGTTGTTCGCAACGTTAAACAGGCGACCTATAATCTCGGATTTCCATTGACTAGCGTTTGAATACTCAGGCACCCAATAAGGTTCAAATCGTAGATCGTATAGATTCTGGAAATAGAAGTTTTGAGCACCTCGCTCCCAAGCCCACTTTGTGAAATGTGGTATATTTATTTTCGCATTCAATATGCTGTCTTGAATTAAAGAAGCTTGTGCCATCGATGCAAACCTCCGGTAAAAAGGAGCACAATTTTCAAATAATTTTAACCTCGATAATTCTCCTTCTGTGAAAGCATAAATTCTTGAGAAAGAATGATATAATCCCGATGTATTTTCAGGGTCATCATCTCTGAGTTGGTTTATAATCGTGATTACATTATCTCTGAGCTGTGGATAGACAGAGAGATATGGCGCAATGTACTCAACAATACCAATCATCGAAATTAGGTCGCATGGGTTTACTAATGAGTTCAAAACCACTTCCGCCACTTTGTAGTCAAAATCTACTTTACCTAAAAGACTTGTAATGGATTGGTGTGCGCTACAGCGAAGGGCCATCCGTAAACCCTCTATTGTATTTGGTTTCAAATGTTTTTGAGCATGAGCAAACCAATCCTGTGTAGCGAACTCCTCAAAAGAAGGCGTGCTGCGATATTTGCCAACCAGTTGCACGTAATATTCATCGTTAGGCGGTATCAGAGAATCTATTTCACTATTACCATGTTGAGTGTCCTCCGATATTCTTTCAATAGTTCTTATCGGAGTATTTTCAAACGCCTTCATTAGCAAATCAACTTCCCGGTCAGATATATCTGTTGAAGTAACTATGCTCATTAATCTGTTCGTATCATTCTCTGGAAGGTTATACTTTTTTGCTAACCTTTCGAATTCAACTGACCTTGCTTCAATATTATCGGTTAACATCCACAAATCAAATAGTCTTAATTTCTTCTCGCCAGACACAAGATTAAATGCTCCTATACCATCATCGCGAGGCTCGAATACCAAATCCTGATTCCTATTATTCTCATCACTAGAAACAATCTGAACAGGTAACCTTTTAGAAAATGACTCACGCGCAGCCGCATATAAGTTAGATCTTGAAACGGTTACATCCGTGCCTCCAAAACTGAGTACAGTGTCAATTGTTTGATTAAACTTCTCAAATAAGACTTCTTTTTCGTAAATATCTCGCCGAAGTGTCGGGGGGTAGAAGTCTTCGAGAAATCTTCCGAGTATTACGCCTTGTAGCTTATCTTCAGGAATAGTCATTTTTCATCTCCTCAATCGGAGTGTTCATCATTCTTTCCAAATCACTTTCAGTCTCTTCGACAATCTGTCTGTATAGCGCAGGGTCTTCCCCTTTTATCGGTTGAATACACCTTCTGTCTAACCAGTTAAAATAAGCCCGTCTCTGTTTGGTCGCCGTTACAAGTGCGCCGTTTGAGATTAAAAGTTGAGTAAAAGAAAGCGATGAATTTCTAGCAACACCCGAACCTAATTCATAAGAATAGCATGTAGACCAACTCTTCAAATCAATCAGGTCGACCAACCAATTAGACCGAATTTCTTTATCTGAATTAGTAGAATTTGAATTCCAAATACTAGTAATCACCTCTCGGGTGGCTCTAAATAAGTTTGCTAGATACACGTATTCATGAGGCATATTCAATGTTGAATGTATTTGCATATGGGTAAAACTATCCCGTAGTGCCTTTAGTTCAGCAGATTGAATAATTTTCCCGTCACGGATAACCGCTTTCAACAATTGCTCTTTAATCTCAGCCTGATCTGGGACTATAGATATGTATCCAAACTTTCTCAGTTCAGTTTTCAACTGACTTTCTTTGTATTTTTCTATAAGTCCATATTTTTCCATATGCCTTATAATATCTAGACTAGTAAATATGGGTGTTACCTTATCGTTGTGCCCAGTAAACTGCCTATGTTGATTCAGGAATGGATCATCTACAACAAATGCATCAGCGAAGCCGCTGAGGTCAGCAATAGATATACTAGGGTGTTCCATGAGAACATTCATCTCTATTTCTGTGGATTGCTGTTGGCGGCCAACTTTAACAAATCCACTTTCTATTCCTAATTCTAGAAATTTTCTTATATTCTCAAGAAGGCTTAAAGCCTGACCTAAGAAACGTTGATACTTATTTGTGCCAAGTGCTCGTTCATGATCTGATTTAGATATCACAACATCTAAATCCGAATGGCACAGCTTTTCCAAAAGTTTCATTGATTCGAGATATGAGATTGAGAGAGAAGATAAATATAACGTTGTTTTACCTTGAATTTCGACAGAAGAATCGGTCATTTCTGATTGTCCAGACAGGAAATTAATCGCTCGGCTCTTCTCTTCAGACGTGATTAAGCCAGACATATCGAGATATTCAATTAAATCTATGCAATGGCAGCTCACACTTTTAAAAGTTTCTAAATCCACAAGTTCCTTCATCAAAGACCCTACACGGTGCACATTTTTCGGAACCGCTACGTAATGTAACTCATCTTCTTTCGTATCACTCCGTGCAGCTATCAATAAATTTGCTAAGTCAGTTCCGACTTTCAATGATAGTTCATTGTCCGACTTTGATGAAGACAACACTCTGAGCTTACCGTTGTTTAGAAGTTTTATTAAACGCTCAGCTCTTAAAGCTTGACTAGCCTGATTGAATTCTAATTTTTGTTTCTCTTCAAAAAGCCACCTCAGCATGGAATGAGGGATATAAACTTTATCAAAGGCTTCCTTAAGGGGTGAAAATAAGTCCAACAGACCGAATGTCAAAATTGCGGTCGCATCGATGGCAATAGAAGTAGCATCAATATCGGAGATTACCCTTTTTGATGAATAAGCCCTAATTGTTGACTTTCGCCTGATATCTGTAATTTCTTGATTGCAAAGGGCTTCTAAAACTACAAAAGAAAACAAGCAGCTGTTCAGGTTTTTAGCTGCAATAAAATTGGGTATTTTAGAATCTTTTAGTTGCTTGTAAGTGTCACGTCTTTGTTCATTCCACCCAGGATTAAGATCAATAAGTTCATCAAGACTAAATTTTTGTACAGGGCCGTCATCACCTGAAAGATTAATTGCATTTCCTAGCCAAGAGCCTACTAATTGGTCTTCCTCCCACCCCCCATTGTTCGCCAACATGAATGCATCTAAAAAAGTTTGAGAATCTGCAGAGTTATTTTCAGTAGCTGCTGCAACAAATTCTTTCGTTTTATCGAATTTTATGGATTGAGATAACTTCGCCAAATTCATTAGCTTTTGAGCGGACAGCGTTGCTCTTTCTTGCCATTCACTCCATAAATATTGATTGAGCCATGACCAATTTCCAGAAGTTATAGAGATTTGAATTCTTAAATCCTGTATAAATGGATCGCCTGGAAATAAACTTAAGAATTCATCGGCTAAAATTTTGGATTGGGTTAAATCTCCCGTGCTATAGATAGCTGAGACCCAAAGTTTTTTGAGTATATGGGATTGTTCAACAACATCCTGACATTTAGATAAAACCTCATAGGTTTCCCTTAGTTTTCCTAAGTTATGTAGGGAGGTGGCAAGCCACTCTAAGGTGGCCACTGTCTTCACTTTTACAAAGAGTTGCTCAGAATATTGATGCAGTCTTGACCAATCATTATCATGCTCCAAGATACGGCATAGATTTAGCAAGGTGTCTGTGTTTCCATGGGCATTATAATCTTGAATAAGTACCTCGACCGGGTCTTGACCTACGTTTTCAATTTTATTGGAAAGTCGGTCCAATTCTTCTTGAGGAACATTTTGAACCTCCAATTCTGACAAGAGTTTGTTTGCCTCCGAGACTCTTCCAAGGCCACACAATAATTCAATCAAAATCGATTTAACAAATAAGACCGGCACCCATTTAACTAAATTTTCCTGATGAAATAACAGATATTCCACTGCTTCTTTTGGTGCTTTTAACCGTGCCAAGGTAAACCTTGCAATGGCGCCATCAAAGCCCAAATCAATACCTCTAGTGTCGTTTTGCGTGATGCTTTCCTCAACAAGTTCATTTTCTATCGGGAGGTCAAATTCATAAGCAAAATTTATAAAACCAAAACTTGATTTAGATAACCTAAGTCTATCTTTTAACTTTTCTATACCTACGTCAAAAGTCCTCGGGTTTCGAAGAGTTGCCCACAATGCAAATTGATCAGATATACTTTCAGATACGGTTAAACCTTCTTCAGCTGCGATGTTACAAGAGATAGAAAATTTTAAAGCCGCTTGGCTTAGGTAATTCAAATTTTCTTCATTTGTTATTATTGGGAAATTTTTAAGATAAATTGGCGGACTATATAATATTTGCTCTCTAAATTCCTCCGGTATTGTCACTGCCAAATATGCAGTTCCTACTAAATAATTGAGCAATGGACTTTTAGTATAGTCCAGTTCAGTAATGTAATTTATGCTCTCAAATGCGACTTTCCATTCTCTGTTGTGTAAACATATTTGAAGATAACGACCTTTTCCATCTGAACAGAAATCATTAATCGAGAAGCCCGATTTAACTATCCATTTAAAAGCACCTGACCAATCATTTGCGGTGCCAGAAAGAAACTTTTGAGTTCCTATAAATAACCGAGCTGTGTTTAGATCTTTTGTATTATTAGATGGAAGATGTGCGAGAGCTAATTCAACGTTCGCTGACTGACTTAGAACGAATGCTTCAGAAATTTTAGTTTCTTCGAGATCAGAACCTGATACTTTTGCTATCAATGCCTGTGACAATACAAGATTACTTGAAGCTAAAAACCTTGCGCACCAACAATAGGCTTTATCCTTTACCAATTGCGAGCAACTTAATAATTCTCCAGTCTCAATTTGTTCAATTAACCTCTTGCATTTATCAACAGTTTTTGAGCCACTGAAAAATCTAAACTGACGTATGTTGGTTAACTGTTTTTCTATTTCAATATCAATAAATTTATTTGGATGAGCTAAAACTACATTTCCTGGATAACTCACCTCGCGATCCAAAAATTCTTTTACATCATTCAACCTTTCTTCGGAAAAACCTTGGATATCCCGAAGAAGATCGTCGACGTGAACTACGCAATCAGGCGTCACTACTTCAAAGGTACCTTTGATTCCAATTGTATTTTTGTTGTGCTTTGTAGGTGTGCCAATACGTACGAAAATTAATTCGTCGAACTCATTGTACCATTTTTTATCAATATATTTTGCTACAGTAGTTCGTATTTTTTTTAACGAATTATCAGAAGTAACCTGAATGGCTTTTCTTAGTTGTCGATCACCAAGATCGATGGCAGTAGCGTTTTGCTCGTTTGCATTTAAACTTGTTAGGTTCCACCCATATATTAAGTTCAAAAAGTCTCTGTAGAAATTTTCGGCGTGGATATGAACATCAGTCAGATTCAATCGTCCAGCCGTTGTAACTTCTACACTTACAAAGTTTAGAAGTTTTTTAATACGTTCAAAATGGAATTTTCTCTCAAAAGGCATAATTAACACCTCCAATGAAATTGAAGTAATGCAAATGATATATAATTCTAAAACCTATTTTTTTGACGATTCTTATCTGCATGTACGACTCACTGCTTTACGGACGTATATAACAGTTACACAATTTTAAGATAGTCTTCGAAAGGTTGGCTCTAAGGTCCGCAATTCCCCCATCTCAGAAGTACGAATTGCTTGACACTGGTCATCGCGCTTAGTGC
>CAYOBX010000360.1:0-6466 GCA_964402245.1 uncultured Saprospiraceae bacterium
TGTAACCATAGCCGTCAGGCTAAAAATATTACTTGAAGATGAGATAATCTAAAACTTTTGTATTTGCTGGGTTTTGGCGAAGATGGCAGGCACTTTCAAAGTGCCAGCCATCTCTGTTATAAAAGAATCAAAAAAATAAATAATGAAAAAGGCTGAATTAATCGACTCCTTAAAAGAAATTGTAAAACCTTATATACAAGACGAAGAGGCTTTCCAAAAGCTGTCTGAAGATACGAACTTCATAGATGATTTAAAAATCAATTCAGCTAATTTGGTTGATATAGTTTTAGATGTGGAGGATAAATTCGATATACTTATTGAAGATGAGGAAATGGAATCTATGATGACGGTGCAAGGTGCTATGAAAATAATTACTAGTAAAGTTAATGGCTAAGTAACGACGCAAAAATAAATGTAGGTTCTTGACAGGTTCTTTTTCCTTCTAGGCATTAGAACTGCCAGTTTTTTAAAAACTGGCAGTTCTCTCTATACGAAAAAACTAGAATAAACGCTAATGATTGGGAATGACATTATCGATTTACAGTTGGCAAAAAAAGAAAGTAACTGGAAACGCCCTCGTTATTTGCAAAAGATATTTACCGAAAAAGAACAAAAATTCTTAGAGGATACGACCAATAAAGATATCGCGATATGGATACTTTGGAGTAGAAAAGAGAGTGCTTATAAAATCGTAGCTAGAATGAAAAGGTGTAGATTTTATGCCCCTAAAAAATTAGAAAATACCATTCCTAATTTCGATTGCCCTACTCCCTTCTCACTATCTGAAGGGCAAATTACTTTTGAAGATTATACATTTTCTACCAAGAGTAAAATCACAGATGCTTACATTCACACAGTGGCTCAATGGGGTAACAATAAAAAACCAGTAATCACTTGCAGTTTTTCGTTCGATCAAAATGATTATCCAAGTCAACGCACAATCACTCGACATAAACTTCTGACAGCATATGCGAAATTTAATAATTGTTCAATAGCTGATTTAAGCATTCAGAAGGATGAATTGAAAATTCCGCATTTATACTATAAGAATCAGCAGCAAACAGTAATGGTTTCTATAGCGCATCATGGTCATTTTGGTGGCTACGTTTTACAATAGTAAGGTATACTGGAAACAGGATAAATTACCGAAAATAAAACTTCCCAAGTCTCGAAGACTTGAGTCTACTCCGAAAAGTTTTTTTTGCAGTGAACTTAAATCAATTACTGTAAATATAGATTTATAGCAATTTGATTATGATAGAGTTATAGATCTGCCAGTTTTTGAAAAACTTGCAGATTTCGCACGAATCGACTTTTCGGAGTAGACTCAGACTTTATAAGTTTGAGCCGATGTACAGACTTACAAAATCTCCAAGATTGGGGAAGTCTACTTCTAAAACAAAATCGGTAATTTATCCTGTCAATAGTATATACTAAGATCGTCAGCTATAAAGAATAGCCAACCCAAACTAGATTTAAAGAAAAATGATTTTTCAAAGAATTATCCAATTCGTGATAGAGTACAAAAAAAGCATTATGCTTTTACTCCTAATCGCTATGACAACTGGTGCGGTACAAACCTTGCGACTTTTAACCGTAGATAATTCCTTAGCTATCTGGTTTTTGGAAGACAACGCAGCCTACCAAGAGTATTTAGCATTTCAAAAAGAACAAGGTTCGGATGAGGTGGTTATTGTAATGATTCCGACCACAGATGTTCTTTCCGACAATCATATTTCTCAACTTAAACAACTACATCAAAAGACAGATTCACTACCTTACGTCAAAACTACTTTTAGTTTAGCCAATGCAAAATATCCGATCTATTCTAATCGAAAAATATTTTACAGAAATATTTATCAAACTAACCGAAGTCGAGAAAATATAAATAAGTTATTGGAAGATCTTCCTGCCTTGAACAATCAATTAATATCAGCCGATAAACGATTTACTTTTTTCTACCTCCAATTAATACCCGCTAATCAAATCGTCAATCGAAGTCAAATTATAGCAGAGATTCGGACAATCATTGAGACCACTGTCGATAAAAGTCATATCTCAGGAGCACCTATATTAGGGGAAGCATTTAATAAAACAATTTACGAAGAAAGTATATTTTTTGCGGTAGTATCGGTGACGGTTATTTTATTACTACTCTTATTTTTATTGCCCCATTGGCATTATATACCGATCGCTCTAATATCTATTATATTACCAGTAAGTATTACATTTGGAATAATGACTAGCTTGGGATATTCTTTGAATTTAATCTCCATGCTGATTCCTACTATTTTAATGATATATAGTGTAAGTGATTTAATTCACATTTCTAATATCTATCATCTACATCGTAAAGAAAACCCCCTCCAAAATAAAAGAGAACAAATTAAAGTAGCCTTACAAAAGAGTCTTAAACCTTGCTTTTATACGACCTTGACTACTATCATTGGCTATTTAGCACTAGTCTTATCACCCTTACCTGCTTTTAAGATAATGGGCTTATTTACCTTCATTGGATTGATGATTGCTTTTTGTCTGGTGTATGTGGTTGCTGCTATTGGTTTCTCTTTTTTGAATACTAAATCAATGCATGCAAATATCAAAAAAGTAAATCTATTAAAAGTAACCCAAACAATTAATCATTGGACTACCCATAATAATACGACCGTTATAGCTATAGGCTTATTAGTTTTTATAGTTGGTCTCTACAGTCTTTTTTCTATTGAAGTAAGTACTAATTCTTTAGACTTATTGGGCAAAGGAAAAGTGAAAGAGGATTTAGAAATAATCGAAGAAACTTTAGCTGGAAGTATACGACTCCAATTAAATATTTCTAGCTCACAAGAAGCATCTCTCTTGACGGAGGAAGTATTAGATAAGTTGAAAAATTTTCAGGAAAAATTAGAAGAGAATCCTTTAATAGCACACCCTATATCTATTGTCAATTTTCAATCATTCCTTGAAAAGAGGATGTCCACCCTTTCAAAATTCAATTCGGTTAATTTTGAAAAAGTCTTTAAACAAAATCAACAAGCCTCCAATAGTTTTTTTTCTTTAATGGGAGAAGATTTATCTTACATGGCTATTAACATCAATATCAAAGAATTACCTACCAAAGATCTAAAGCCACTTTTGGCAGCTATAAAAACAGATTTTAAAACTACTTTTCCAGAACCTATTTATCGCTTAAAGATTCATGGTTTTTCAGAAATTTTTGCACAATTAAACAACTTTATTTTACAGACTCAATTTCGTTCATTTGGAGTAGCCTTTCTTATCTCCTTTTGTATATTGTTCTATTTTATTGGTCAGTTCAAAATGAGTCTTTTAGCCCTTATTCCTAATTTACTACCCCTATTTTCTACGTTTATCATAATGAATATTTTCGATATTCATTTAGAATCTGCCAATGCGATGCTAGCCCCTATTATGCTGGGTGTTGCGATGGATGATACTATTCATTTAATCAATAAATTCCAATTTTTCCACGGCAAAGGCTTATCTACAACACAAAGTATAGACAAAGCGTTGGATTATACAGGAGGTGCTCTTTTTTCAACAACTATCTCTTTAGTCTGCGGATTTTTAATTGTTGGTTTAAGTGGCGTCGCCTCTGTAAGTACTTTTGGTTTATTATGTGCTTTTACCATTCTTGCAGCTTTATTAGCGGACACCTGCTTTTTACCTGCTTTATTAAAGCGGTTTTAATGACAAATAACTATAACTAGCTAGGGGGCAAGAATGAGGAGTCAGGGGTCAGGTAGAATTTGGTAAATGAGAACTATTTCGGCTCTGATTTAAATAAATTATGTTTTCCATTACGCAAAAGACGCTGACTCCTGAAGCCTGTCGCCTAACTCCTAGTCAGTTACAAATAACTTTTAAATTGCCAAATTATATCCCCAAATCATCTCCATTCATCGAAATTTCATCCCATCTCATCTTTTAAAGTGGCGTAACTCCTTCGTTTATAGACATCTTTGTTTCATCAAGGCTACGATTAGAAAAATAATTTGTCCTTGATATAAAAACTCACAAATTACAAAAAGATGAAAAACTCTATTAATCATTCTACCTTTAAAACCCTCCTATTTAATCTTTGCTTGGGTTTCTTATTGATAAGTGGAACGGTTACGGCCACAAACGATACAACACATTTATCCAGTCTGACTACTGCTAGTATTTTCCAAGAATTCTCTTCTGATGAAGTAGTTAACATTACCCTAGAAACTGCCATTGATTCTTTAATAGCTAATAAAAAAACAGTCAATTATCAAGCTGCAACCATTAGCGTAAATAAGGGTGATTTTGAAATATCTTATGATATTAAAGTACGTCCTAGAGGGCGTTCTAGAAGAACCTATTGTGATTTTCCACCATTGAAATTAAATTTTTCAAAGAAAGATTTGACTGCTTTAGGTTTGAATTCTAATTATAAATCTATCAAATTAGTAACCCATTGTTCGGATTCAAAAGAAGCTTCAAACAATGTATTAGAAGAGTATTTAGCCTATAAATTATACAATGTATTGACAGGAAATAGTTTTCAAGCTCAATTAGTAAAAGTCAATTATATAGATTCCAATACAGGGCATACCTTTAATAGGTTTGGAATCCTATTAGAGAATACTAAAGAAATGGCAGAAAGAATTGGTGGAAAAGAAATGGAGACCATGGGGATTCCAGTTGAGCAATATAATCAAGAGCAGTTAAACTTATTATCTGTCTTCCAATTCATGATTGGGAATGAAGATTGGCGTTTAAAATATCTTAGAAATACTAAGATGATTCAAATGCCCAATGGAGGATTTCAAGCCATACCATATGATTTTGATGCGGCAGGTTTAGTGAATGCAGCATATGCACGACCTGATAGAGATCTGCGGTTAGAGTCCGTGTTACAAAGGCAGTTCATGGGTAGTTTTAGTAATAAAAAAGAAAGAGCTATAACGATTGATTATGTGGTTGGTAAAAAGGAAACGCTTCTTCAAACGGTACAAACAATTGCGCATTTAGATGCCAACAGCAAAAAACAAGCAAGCCAATACATTAATGATTTTTTCAATATTATTGAAAATAGAAGGAGTCTGAATATGGCAATGCCTGTTAAAGGTAGAACCCCATTTCCAAGTGATATTAATGGTGCTATGAAATAAAAAGTTAATCTTATAATTTTTAATTTTTCTTTCTTGACGAAATATCTAATGTGTTGTAACAAGCCATGATATTTCGTCTTTTTTTTGTAAATTACTTGCCTTTTGCTAAAATCAAAATGAGAAAAATGAATCTAACATATACATTCTAAATTGTGTGGAATAAGATCTTAGCAGTAGGCAAGCAGTAGTTTTTATATAGTTCTTTAGAAGGGAGCAAATTTGTTTTGTTTTTTTATTAAAAAACAAAACAAATTTGCTCCCTCTAAAAATAATATTAAACATACTTGTTGCCGATTATGAGTACTATAGAACTGCCAGATTTTGAAAATCTGGCAGTTCTTTATTCGAATAAAATTTTATGTTAAAGGAAGAATTACAATTAATTAAGACTGAAGATAGTGAACAAATTGCTTTATGGAAGATTCAATCAACAGACCATCCAATCCTAGGAAATATTTTCTTAACACATGGTACTTTTTCTGACAAAAGAATCTGTTTAGGCATTGCCAAATATTTAGCCGAGAATGGCTATACCTCTTGGATCATGGAATGGCGGAATCATGGCGCAAGTCTAACAACTACTCATCCATTTAATTTTGAAACAGTCGGATTATATGATGTAAAGGCTGCTTTTAATTATTTGAGCAAAACCTTAGAGCTTACTAATATACATTGTATCACGCATAGTGGCGGCGGAATTTGTTTAACAATGTTTTTAACTAGAAATCCTACCTATAAAAAGTATATAAACAGCATTTCTTTCTTTGGGTGTCAAGCCTTTGGAGCCGCCAAGTCAAAAATGTCCTATCTAAGTTTAGTACTTACCAAAGCATTCATAAAACTATATGGTAAATTTCCAGCTAGCAAAAGTGGCCGACCGCATGACGAAACTTATTATACCATGAAGCAATGGTATGATTGGAATATCAATAGGGAGTTTAAAGGGAGTGATGGATTTGATTACTTACCAAGGATGAAAGATATTGTTATTCCTATTCTCTCTGTATGCGCTAAAGGAGATGATTTTGTCGCTCCAAAAGTGGGTTGTGCCGCCTTCCTTGATGCTTTTCAAAATCCTATGAATCAATTAGTTTATTGCTCTAAAGAAGATGGGTATTTAGAGGATTATGATCATGGTCGTATTTTGTTATCTTCTAGTGCGGCACAAGAACTTTGGCCTGTTGTGAAGGAATGGATGGAGAAATATAGTTAGCAGTAATTTTTATCGATTTGCTTTTTTTACCTGATTAAAGAGATCAGCTATTAAGATTTCTGTCAATTCATCAATTTCTTCGTTAGATAAAAATTCG
>CAYOBX010000361.1:0-6442 GCA_964402245.1 uncultured Saprospiraceae bacterium
TTATTAATAGTTTTCGCTCCGCTTACTATATCGCTCAAATTACTTTCAAATCTTGCTTCTTTTCTATCAACAGATAGTTGAGTATCGGCACTTGTCATTCCCGTCACTTCTTTTTCAAAACGATAAACACTAATCAGCTTTGCAGAATTTAAAATGACTCTTTGCATCATTGGAATTTCTTCATAATTTTCTGCTTTATAAGGAGATTCAAAAGTGCGCGTAAATACTCCATCTTTAAACTTATACTCATTTTTTAAATCAATCATCCCTCGAGACATTCCGTGCGTAAATTTCTTAACCGCTTCATCCATCGCAGAGACATCATCAAAGGAGCCACTAATAGAAAAAATAAAATCTTCATAATAGATATCACTCTTCACATTAGAGATCCCCTCCACCTCATTTACAGTAGCCACGACACTTTTAAAAAAAGCTTCTACCTCTGCTTGGTCAGGTGCCTTATACCCATGCATGCTCTCTGGTGCTTCCATGAAAGTTTGTAATTTCTTTTTACTTTCAAACATATTCAGAGTCACAGTCATTTCTCCTGTTCCATCTTCATTTATGCTTATTTGTTCCACTAATTCAAAACAGCTAGTTAAGCTAATGCAAAGTAGGAATAAACATAGTTGTCCTAATTTTTTCATGTTGTATTATTTATTCTCTGACAAATCCAGTGAAAACAATCAATTAAAAAGAAAAATCAACGCTTCCTTCGGTCACTTTTGACTTTCCTTTTTAATTGAACACTGGATTTGTCAGAGAATGGTTAACTTTTAATGTACTATCAACGTCATAAATCTGACCTCTGACAATAAAATGGTCTGACTTCTGTCTTCTAATTTTACCGATACCACATCAAAATACCTCCAAATAAAGTAATAAGCGTAGTCAGTACCGTTGCCATTTTTATAGAATAACGAATATGGTTCACAAAAATTTTAATATTCTCTTGTTGGCTTGGGTATTTAGGAAAGATTTCTTTGGCCATTTTCTCGTCACTGAAGATATGAGCAGCGTCAAATTCAACTTTATTTCGTACCAGTACTCTATAGGCTTTTAGTACTTTCATCCGAAAGTAAATATTTAAAAATAACATGGCAATAAATAAGCCAATGACTAAGGAAATCAATAGGTAGTACATGTTTTGGTATAATCTATGAGCGAATAAAAAAACCGTATTTATAGATAAGGATACTCTACTTTAGTTAAATATAAGCCATGTGCTGGAACGCTATAACTTCGTGCCAATCGTTGCTGCTGGTCCATCGCTACTTTAACATCCTTTAACGAAAATTTATGAGATGCTACGTTAATACACATGCCTACTATCATACGAACCATGCCACGTAAAAACCGATCCGCAGCTATATGAAAGACCAAATGATCTGCCTCCTCTTCTATTGTCCATCGACACTCTCTTATGTCACAACACATTGTTTTAGCCGAAGAGTGGCTTTTACAAAAAGGAAAGAATTCATCGTAATCAATCAATAATTTCGCCGCTTCTTGTAGCAGTTGCATATCTAACTGATGCGCATAAGGATAAAAATAGGCCGTATCTGACTTCAATGGATTTTTATAGTATTCAATATGATATTCATAGGCTCTATTCGTCGCATCAAACCGTACATGTGCGGTATCTTTAACAGGGATGAATCTCCTAATGGCTATATCTTTAGGCAAAAATTTATTGATTCGGTCCTTTAAGTTTTTAACCAAAGGCTGTGCCGTATCAAAATGAATGTAAAATTGTGTAGCATGTACTCTTGCATCTGTTCGACCACATCCCATTACCTCAATTTTTTCTCGTTGGATAGTACTCAAAGCCTCATCTATAGTTGATTGTACAGAGGTACCTGTGGGCTGTTTCTGCCATCCAACATAATTAGTGCCATTATATGATAATTCTGCAAAATATCTCATTTCTTTTGTCGTAGCTAATTGTTGGAGACTGTCTAAAAAGAGATATGGAAATTTTGCAAGCAAAATATTGTATTGAACGCAGAGACACAAAGGTGCAGAGTTATATGTGTTCTCTGTATCTTTGCGTCTCTGTGTTCATATGTTATCGCTAGTTTTAAGAAATATCTTTTTAGACAGCTCGAATGTTCATCTCGGTAACTAAAATCGCCGCAACACGATACAAAAATACATGGATTCATAAGAAGCACAAACTGATTTGTACGCTTCTTTTAAAAATGCTTTGCTTGGATATATTTTTGTTGTATAATTAATCTCCGTTTCAATTATCTTAAATAGCGGATGCAATGGTCGAAGTTTATAACTTCGACCTAATATTTTTACGTTTTTAACGTAATTTTCAACGAATTCTATTTTATATAATAAAGCCCTTTTACAGACAAAAAAATAGAACCCAAAGAATGAGAAAAAGGATTATCAATACTTATTATTCCTTCCCTTTTCAGCTGCTTTTACTGCACCTAAGAAGTAATCTTATTCTTATTGGTATTTGGATATTTTTCTACTTAGTTATATCTGGTCATGTTGCTAGTTTATTTGGTGCAAAATTCCTATTCCTTTCTCCTGAGTATCTTGGACAGGTTAATTTTTGGAGTTTTTTTATAGTAGGATTTTGGTTTGGCGGATTTTTAATGTCTTGGAATTTGACTACCTATCTCCTAGATGCCTATCGTTTTCCTTTTTTGGCCACTCTAGAAAAGCCCTTTACTAAATTTTGTATTAATAACTTTGTTATTCCCTTAATCTTCTTTGTATTCTACTTAGTTCATATTGTTCACTTTCAAACCTACCATGAATTTAGAGGATTTAAAGAAATTATATTTAACTGCGCCAGTTTTGTTTTAGGAGGTGGTCTATTGATTAGTTTACTTTCTTTCTACTTTCAATTTACTAATAAAGACATTTTTGCTTTCGCTCCTAAGACTAAAAAGCCAGCACCAGACTTAATGAAACAATTAACTCCTGGTCGACCACGCATCAATGTTGAATCGATCAGAACGGGAGAGACTTCTTGGCGAGTAGATACTTATTTAACCATTAATCTTCGTCCTAGAATAGTTAGAAGTATTGCCCACTATGACCAAAATTTAATTTATAAGGTATTCAAACAAAATCATCTGAATGTATTAATTGTCCAATTAATCAGTTTTTTACTTTTGATACTGATGGGCTTATTAATGGATAATCCCTATATGCGTTTTCCTGCTGCTTCCAATGTTTTCATACTAGGAGGAATGATTATTTCTTTGATAGGTGCAGTCACTTATTGGTTTGGGAAATGGCGAATGACGGTCATTATTTTAATCTTAGTTGGCATTAATTTTTTAACCCAATTTGATATTTTCAATCATGAAAATAGAGCTTATGGATTAGACTATAATAACGGAGTAGTTCCATATAACCAACAACACTTAACAGATTTATCTTTTCCTAATTATGTGGAAGAAGATAAAAGAAATACCATTCAAATATTAAATAATTGGAAAGCTAAACAAGATGATGCTAAACCAAAAATCATCTTCCTCTGCGTCAGTGGTGGTGGATTAAAAGCGGCTACTTGGACGACCCAAGTCATGCAACAAGTTGATAAACATTTAGAAGGTCAATTTTTAAATCATACCTCTCTCATATCAGGTGCTTCTGGTGGAATGTTGGGCGCTGCCTATCTAAGAGAATTATATTATCAGAAAGCAATTGGAAAGAATATGAATCTCTATAATAGTAATTATTTAGATGATATTTCTACCGATTTACTAAACTCTATCACCTTTGCAATAGTCTCCAATGATTTGTTCATGCCTTGGATGTCTTTTGAGTCTGGTGGGTATACCTATTTTAAAGATCGTGGATATATTTTTGAAAAACAATTCAATGAAAATACACACCAAGCATTAGACAAAACGCTTTTAGATTATCGTCTTCCTGAACAAGAAGCCATCATCCCCATGATGTTTATTACGCCGTCTATCGTAAATGATGGCCGTCGAATGCTGATTTCTCCTCAAGGGGTTTCTTATATGAGCAAAACACCTATCCAAATGGAAAAAGAAAGTACAGTATTGACAGATGCTATAGATTTTGGTAGAATGTTTGAAGATCAAAATGCCTTTAATTTAAGATTTACAACTGCTCTAAGAATGAATGCAACCTATCCTTATGTCCTACCCAATGTACATCTTCCTAGCATACCTGAGGTAGAAGTTTTGGATGCTGGTTTTAGAGATAATCAAGGCATCATTTCTGCAACTCGATTTATCCATGTATTCAAAGATTGGATTCTTGAAAATACAAGTGGCGTTATTTTAGTACAAATAAGTAGCAAAGATAAATTTGATGATATGGCACCCTCTAAGAGTGGAGAAGGATTAATAGGGAGCATATTAAATCCACTAGGCATTGTTAGTAAGATACTGAAATTACAAGATTTTGAACACGATACTAATCTAGGCTTCGTCTTCGATTTGATCGGTGCAGAAAAATTTGATGTAATACGTTTTACCTATAGACCTACTGAAAAAAATGAAGAAGCATCTATGACCTATCATTTAACTTCTCGTGAAAAGAAAGATATTTTAGATGCTTTTTATCTACCTGAAAATCAAAAAAACTTAATCCAATTATCCAAGCTTTTACACCCACAAAATCATTAGATTTAATTCTGAATGAAGAAAACCATTTTCTAGCCTAGCATAGTGAGTGGTTATGGAAAAACGCATAATACAATTATACAATTTAAAAAATATTCATATATTATAAATACCTTTTTATGGGTATGTATTTAGTTTCAATTAATTCTAATTTTGTAACATCTCCCCTTTCTCGTAAAACTATATTCACACTCACCTAGAATTTTAGACATACTCTAAGTAAACGAGTTCGTTTGTCCCCCAACACCAATCCTAGTCAGGATATGGTATTGTTTTGTTATACCTATTAACTAACTATACTAATGAGAAAATTACTTTTATTAGTTGCTGTCCTCTTCTCTACAGCAACCTTAGCTTTGGCTAATATGTACCCTTCTAAAGCTTACTATCGCACCTATAGTATTGCCACTAATTCCTTTGCAACGGAATTTATGACTTTCGAGCCTTACCATGCTGTATTGCAAATAAATAATTTAACAAGGGTCAAAGAAAATGGTGATTTTGAAGTAGTCATCGAATATGTAAACGGATTGGAAGCCGCTATACCACAAACTTCTTCTGTTGCGGCTCGTCCATACTATTCTATACCTATTACTACGCCTAATTATAATGTCAAGATTTATAATAAAAAAAAGGAAGTAGTACTAGATAAAAATTATGGTGGTACGCAATTAATTATTGATTTCGGAAAAGGGATATATAGCACGGAAACAGAATTGGAAAATGCTTGGAATCAACAAGGCACAAATTTCTTACAAAAGACAGAATTCCAAAGTTTAAAATTTGCAGGCTTACAACAAGAATTTTCTACTTTGGCCGACAAATTAGAAGATGCTGCTCCTTTTATTGGACAACATCAAAAAGAGGCTACTATCAGCTCAGCCGAAGAGGATGTTTTTGCCACGGATGAAGACATTTTTGCAGATACAGAGGTAGAAGAAATGGACTCACTTATCCAAAGGACTTTTGGTAATCCTATAGAAGAAACTGAATTTGAAAATATCAATTCTGTAGAAACGGCACCAAGCCCCATCCTTGCGGACAAGCCTAAGCCTACAAAGGTTACTAATGCTTACAAAAATATTGTAAAACTAAACTTGCCTAATCTAGCCTTTAAAAATATAAGCTTAAATTATGAGCGTATTCTTAGTGATCGCAACTCCGCTAGTTTAACAGCAGGATACTTTATTCCTGGATCAGCTCCTTCCTTATTAAGTGATGCGCTGTCGGATATGCCATCTACTGATGATTTTTCAGGATTTAGTGTAACAGGCGATTATCGAATATATAGCAAGAAAAAAGGGGCACCAAGAGGATTTTATTATGCTCCGTTTGCAAAATATGTTAATTATAAATATTTATTTGAAAATACCATAGCAGATAATTTATCCACTGCTAATTCTGCTTTAACGACTTATGGCGTAGGTATTCAGATCGGAACACAATGGGTCATTAAAGATCGATTTGTAATAGATTGGGGAATTCTAGGTGTTTCTGTTCAACAATATAATGTTACCAGTACATTTACCTCTATGGAGGATATTAACTTTGATGAAATCCGAGCAAGTCTTGAAGCAGATATAGAGGATATAGGCTTGTTCCGAACAGCTATTGAATTTACTTCTGGTGATGATTTTTTGAAAGCTAATTTACCGTTTTTATTTGGTGGTTTGCGTTCTTATTTATCAATTGGAATGCAGTTTTAAATAAAAGTCAGAAATCAGACTGCTGCGCTGTCAGAAGGCTAAAAATAATTGCATAAGTAGATATATATACTACGGACAGGATAGATTGCCGAATTTATTTTTGAA
>CAYOBX010000362.1:0-2083 GCA_964402245.1 uncultured Saprospiraceae bacterium
ATTTTAAAACAAACAAAATGAATAACCAACAAATAATTAAGAGTTTAATTATTGGTCCCTCCATTGCACTATTAGTAGGACTTGCAGGGGCTCAATATAGCCAGACCTATAGTGGGTGGCCTATTTTCGCCCTAATTATTGCCTTTGCTTTTCTAATTAATTGGGGAATGTTTTTGCCTGCTTATAGTTTTCAAACAGAAAAATTCTTTGACTTAACAGGTAGTCTTACCTATATCTCTGCCACGCTAATAGCCTTGTATTTTAGTGATCATTTAGATCAACGCTCTATGCTTTTGGGAGGCTTAGTTATTATATGGGCCGTCCGTTTGGGTTCTTTTTTATTTAATAGAATATTACAGGATGGAAGTGATGATCGTTTTGATAAAATCAAACCTAACCCGCTTCGATTTTTTAATACCTGGACCTTGCAAGCCTTATGGGTTACTTTAACAGCTGCGGCCGCCTTAATGGCCATCACCTCCACAGAACGAAAGGCATTAGGTGTTGTTGCTTTTATAGGACTAGCAGTATGGTTCGTAGGTTTCCTATTGGAAGTAGTAGCCGATAATCAAAAACGTCAATTTAAAAAAGACCCTAAAAACAAAGGTCAATTTATCCAGACTGGTTTATGGGCTCGTTCTCGCCATCCTAATTATTTTGGTGAAATATTATTGTGGATAGGGGTTTTTATTATCGCTGCGCCTGTCTTGCAAGGTTGGCAATGGGTGGCTATTATCTCTCCGATATTTGTTTTCTTGCTATTAACACGGATAAGTGGTATTCCTGGATTGGAAGCGAAGGCGAAAAAAAAATGGGGTGGGCAAGCGGACTATGAATCGTATAAAGCTCGTACGCCTGTATTAATCCCTAAACTCTGAGGCAGGGAGCTAGATGTAGGATTGAACACGGAGGCACGGAGCGCACAGAGAATACATCTTACTCTGTGCGCTCTGTGCCTCCGTGTTCTAAAGAGCCTTATTACCTTTTACTTATTACCTATCAAGAGATCAAAGTATTCCCACAAGTCATACATTTCCCCTTACTATTTCTTTCAAAATAAAAATCTAACCTCCCCAAATAGATGCCTGCAAAACCAACCTGATTGATAATCACTTCTTCCTTATCCAAATTATGATAAGTTTTTGCTTTTTTCATAAAGGTATGGGTGTGTCCACCAATAATCACATCAATATGGCGACTATTTTCCGCCAGTACTACATCTGATACTTTGTTCTCTTTATACTTATAGCCAAGATGAGATAGACAAATCACCAAATCACATTGTTGTTCTCTTTTTAATTGTTCCGCATATTTGTTGGCAATAGCTATAGGATCTAAATACTGAACACCTTTAAAATCTTTTTCTGGCACTAGGCCTTCTAATTCTATACCTAAGCCAAATACACCTATCGTAAGAGGACCTTTTTTGAAAATTTTGTAGGCTTGTGTTTTTCCATTCAATAAGGTGTCAGAAAAGTCATAGTTGCTAATCAAAAAGGGGAAATTGGCGTGCGGCAATTGTTTATGCAAGCCTTTAATTCCTGCATCAAAATCATGATTACCAATCGTAGCCGCATCATACTTCATGGCAGACATTAGTTTAAATTCTAACTCTCCTCCAAAAAAATTAAAGTAAGGCGTTCCTTGAAAAATATCTCCTGCATCAAATAATAAAATATGTTCTTCTGTGGCTCTAATTTTTTTCAATAGTGTAGCTCTTCTAGCTGCGCCTGCTTTTCCTTCATTTCTACCTCCATCCATTGGAAAAGGTTCAATTCTGCTATGCACATCGTTGGTATGTAGAATTGTCAATTTTATTAAATCCTTTTTTGTGAATGCGGATAAAGGAAATGTACCGATACTACTTAATAGGGTAGTGGTGCTTGCTTTTTTTAGGAAGGATCTTCTTTTCATTTTGAATGCTTAAAAAAATAATTAGGTTCTAAAAAAGAGATTGTATCTTACTAGAAAACTGTGACAAAAAGTATCAAGGTTAGTCATTAAGGTATAGTAAAGTAAATAGTATCCTATAATTTCTTTATTTTAAATTATGAATGATAAAACTAAATTCAGAGCTATTACT
>CAYOBX010000362.1:2183-6442 GCA_964402245.1 uncultured Saprospiraceae bacterium
GTCAATTCCTCAAGATCATTAATTAATGCATCCCGAATAAATAAGTCCAATTTCTGTTGAGGCTTTCCTATTAAAAAGCCAGAATCACTCCCGCCATTCGCTACATAGTCTGGTAAGGCGACTTGATAAAGAGTGTCCCTCTTTAATGGCTTATCATATATAGCAATAGCTAATGCTTCCATACTATCTTGTACAACTTTTAAAGAATGGCTAATAGGCCACCCATCAGATTGAACAATATGTTGAACCAACTCTTGCACTTCCACACTATCCAAAGACAAGATAACAACGACATTATCAAAAGGCATTAATTCAAATATTTTACCTCTACTAATAGCCCCTTTAGAGATTTCCGTTATACGAATGCCCCCTTGATTCTGGGCCGTAAAAGCAATAGGATTATCCAATTGTTTTTCTGCTTGTCGCTGTATCGCATCTGTCATCCAATTGCCTAAGGTAGATTCTGGTCGTTTCTTTTTTAAGTCAACAGCAGTATGACCAATGACTTCATCCATCTGTTCGTCCAACTGCTTTTTATAAGGTTGTATTAAAGCATTAATTGCAGGATCTTCTGTTGCTACTTCGGCATTAACGGTTTGTTTGTTTGCATCAATACTCGTTAAATAATTAGTTGAGCGACAAGAAAACAAGAGGAGTATGAAGAAACAAAAGATAGTTATTAAGTGAGTGTTTTTATAGGTAGATATAATCATTATAGATTGATAAAGAAATCTAGGATAGTTAGCTTTTGGTAACCAGCAAGCAGTAGCTTTGAGATAGTTTTTTAGAGGGTGCAATTATATTAGGCATTTTTCAAAAATGTCTAATATAATTGCACCCTCTAAAGTAATATACTAAACATACTTGTTGCCGAGTACCAAGACAAAGGTCGATAGTCTGACGGGTATGGTAACTGCTACTCATTTACCTCCTTCAATAATTCCTCAATCGCTCGCTCCAATTGTTGGTCAATACCTTTATCAATTTTACCCGGCATATTTTTAACCTTAATCGTAGGCTCGGTTTGATTATTTTCCATCCAATTGCCATTAATATCTTTAGCACTTACAGGTACTACGCCCCATCGAGAACCATCTGGTAATCCTTCCCAACCAGCATAGCTACAGGTGCCAGGTACAGGCATACCAACCGTCTTTCCAATTTTTAAATCTGTATAGCCACAAGCAAAACAATGCCCATCCGAATACATGCTTTCGTTGAGAATAGCGAGGGTGGGCTTGGTCCATCTAGAAGTTGGTTCTCCACCCACCACCTTAGCTTCGGTTTCATAGCTAATAAAAGGAACTCCTGTAAAGAAGGTGGCTAGATCAGCTACCAAATCTCCACCTCCATTAAAGCGAGTATCAACTACCATTGCCTTACAATTGAAATATTTACCCATCATATCTTGGTAAATACTTCGATAAGGCCCATCACTCATGCCTGGGATATGTACATACCCCAATTGACCATTGCTTTTTTCTTTTACTTCTTGCTCATTTTTTTTCACCCATCTCTTGTACAAAAGTCTAAATTCATCTCTTAAAGTAATTGGCTTTATCGTCACCATCTCTCGTTTATTATTAGTTGGATTGATTATTTCTAGCAAGGTGAATTTTCCCGCTTTTCTATTGAGGTATTTAGCTACATCTTGATTTTGATCGACTAGCATCCCATCAATTTTTTCAATAACCATTCCTGCCGATACTTTGATATTTGCTTTATCGAGTGGACCTCCTACTAGAATTTCTTCTATCAGTATACCATTCCCTGTATGCTTATAATCCATAAAAATACCAAGGGAGGCTGTTTGATCTGGATTATCAATTCGATGACTAGCCCCTCTAGCTCCTGCATGAGATACATTTAATTCACCTAACATTTCAGAAAGCATTTCTCCCATCTCAAAAGAATTACCGATATGTGGTAGGTATTTACCATATTCCGTTTTCATTTGCTCCCAATTGATTCCATGAAAATCTGGATGATAAAAGATGGCATTGGTTCTGATCCAAACATGATCAAAAATGGCAGTACGCTCTGCCTGTGTGTCGAACTCCATTTCTCCCTTGATCTTTACGGGTTCTTTATCTCCTTTGTCAGGGTCAATCTTAGAAATTTTTCCACCACTTAGTAAATATAAATTTTCTCGTTCTTTATCCCATTGTAAAGAGCCGAAATCTGCATTTAATTTCAAAGCCATCTTTGTCTCCTTCGTCCGTAAGTTGGTGCTCCAAAGATTCATCTTCTTTTCAAAACGAGACAAGTAATAGAGTTTATCTCCATCTTTTGATAACACTGCATCGCCTAGTCTAGAAGAGTGAATGGTCAAACGAGAGGTTCTATCTTTCATAGAATCCCATTCAAAAGTTAAAGATTTTACAGCATCTTTGTCTTCCTCCTTTTTGTCGTCTTCTTTATTGTCGGCGAGCGTTTTCTCTAATTTCTTTTTTTGTTTCCCTTTTGCATTTTTAAGCAATTCCTTTTTACGTTTCTCTTTTTCCTTCTTTGCTTTTTCCTTAGCTTCTTTCTGCGCTTCTTCTATCGCTTCTTGTAATTTATAATCTTCCTCACTCAAATTAAATTTATCCCAAGTTTCTTGCGTGAAGTACATGCTATACACATCGCTTTCAGAGCGACCACTAGTAGCATAAGATTTCAAACCATCTCGATTACTAAACCAAATCATTTGTTTGCCATCATTTACCCATTTTGGGGAATAGTCATAATAACCACTTTCATTCAGGTTGACTCGTTTCGACCCATCCGCTGCCATTAATAATACATCGCTGTTATTTAAAGACAAATTCCAATCTACTAATAACCATTTACTATCAGGACTCCATCGAAAGTATTTGTCTCCATCACGCATATGATATAAGTCTTTAGGAGAAAGCAACGTAACCGTTTTCTTGGTGGCCATATCTAGTACCTTAAGAGAGCGACGGCCTTCAATATAAGCTACCTTTTTTCCATCAGGAGAAAAGCGAGCTAGGTAATTATCGGTTTCATTACTAATAACAGGGGTCTCTTTGACTAGCGTAGCGGCATAGAAAAAAGGTTCTTCTTTTCTAGTTTTTTCTGTTTTATAAATACTCCATTTACCTGCTCTTTCGCTGCTATATACTACGGATTCTCCTTCAGGACCCCAAGTTACAAATCGCTCTTGTTCTGGGGTGTTGGTCAGTCGTTTGGTAAAAGACTCTCCGATAGAGGTAACAAATACTTCTCCTCTTGCTATAAAAGCAATTTCTTTCCCATTGGGAGAAACAGCCATTTCTCTAATGCCTCCGCTAATAGAGATGAATTTATCATTATTATTTTTCTCTTGGGTTCTAATATTGATCGCTACTTTTTGAGGACTTTGTCCTTCTTTTAAAGTATACAATTCTCCATCGAAACTAAAGCTCAACAAACCACCACCCATACTTAGATACCGAACAGGGTGTAGGCTAAAGGAAGTGAGTTGGGATTTTTGGCTAGGATTATCCAAAGACATTTTATGGATATTGAAGCTACCACTTGCTTCACTCAAATAATACATGCTTTTTTCATCCGCACTTAAAATAGGATGGCGATCCTCTCCTTCAAAATTCGTAATCATTTTATGCGTATCTGATGTAGCATCATATTGCCAAATATCTCTGGTAATAGAAGATACGTGATGTTTCCGAAATTCGTTTTCTCCCCCTTTTTTATCATGGTATAAGAACATCTTCCCATCTTTGCTAACTTCCACCCCTTCGGCTGGAAATGTGAAAATTTGATGAACCCTGCCACCCTCCACAGGCACTTTATATAATTCTGATTGTGAACGATGTGGGTATTGTCGATGCGCTGCAATATCTTGTCTGATTGCACCAAATAATACTTCTTTATTATCTGCTGAAAAAGTGTAAGGCATTTCATTATTGGAGTGGTAGGTTAGTCTAGTAGCAGGTCCACCCATTGCATCCATTGTGAAGATGTCAAAGTTGCCATATCGGTTGGATGCAAAAGCTATGCGTTGGCCATCTTTACTCCATACGGCACTATAGTCATGGGCATCATGAACCGTTAATTGTATTGCATCCCCTCCACTGCTGGGCACTTTATATAAGTCTCCTTTATAGGTGAAAACAATCTGCTGACCATCTGGAGAGATAGCGGCGGAGCGTACCCATTTAGGTTGGACTTGTGCGATTAGAAAACATGGACAGATAAGTAATAGAACGAGTAGTTTCTTTTTCATGATTAATACTTTTAGTTTTTTATAACTA
>CAYOBX010000363.1:0-6436 GCA_964402245.1 uncultured Saprospiraceae bacterium
GTACAGAATAAATTCTGTGTTACTGATGTACAGAATAAATTCTGTGTTACTGATCTATATTATGAAGCAAATCATATTCCTTTTCCTTTTCATCCTATTCACCACCACCCATATGCACGCACAACACAAACCTGCCTACCAACTCTTCAACAAAAAAGCGAAATCTAGTAGTTATAAAAAGCTAATAAAGAAATGCAAAAAAGCAGATATAGTTTTATTTGGAGAACTACATAATAACCCCATAGGACATTGGTTACAATTAGAACTAACAAGAGACCTGAAAGAAAGTCGATCCTTAATACTAGGTTTTGAAATGCTAGAAACGGATAATCAAGCGGCATTAGATGACTACTTATCTGGAAAAATAGAGGCTGCACAATTAGATTCTTTAGCTAGACTATGGAATAACTATAAAACAGATTACGCACCCATAGTAGATTTTGCGAAAGCAAATCAAATAGAGGTAATCGCTACGAACGTGCCTAGACGATATGCAAGGATTGTTTTTAAAAAAGGAATAGAAGAGCTTGAAGTATTATCCCAAGAAGATAAACAGTGGATTGCGCCATTGCCTATGCCTTTTGATGTTAACTTACCGGGCTATAAAGCGATGATGGATATGGGGATGGGCGGACACTCAGGAGAAAATTTCCCAAAAGCGCAGGCGATCAAGGATGCTACAATGGCTCATTTTATATTAAAAAATTATCAGCAAGGGGAGTTGTTTATCCATTTTAATGGATCGTATCATTCTGATAATTATGAGGGGATTTTATGGTATTTGCAGCAAGAGCAACCCGACTTACAAGTGGTAACAATTTCTTCTGTTTATCAAGAAGCTATTGATGATTTATTGGAGGAGCATAAGGGGAAAGCGGATTTTATTTTGGCAGTGCCAGAGCGGATGACTAAGACTTATTAGAGGGGAGGAGGCTTTCTGGCGAAAGGCTGATAAGGAATTGTTGAACACGGAGGCACAGAGCGCACAGAGTATAATTTATCTCCGTGTGCTCTGTGTCTGTGTTCATTATTTAAACTGTAGCTAGAAGATGAACACAGAAGCACGTAGCACACGGAGAATAAAAACTCTGTGTGCTCTGTGTCTCCGTGTTCAATACTAAACATCATATGAAGTTTCTCCGCCTCTCTGCACCTCTGCGTTCAATACTAAACATTATAGTTGGTATTCATCATTTTGCATTCATCATTTACAAATTATCTCCGTATTTGAACAAACCCTTTCATAGGATCAGACCCATCCCCCAGATCAATGATATAAAAATAAGTACCATCGGGTAAAACAGTTCTACCATCCCAGGTACCAGACCATTCATTTTTGTAGCCATCTTGGGTGAACACCCTGTTGCCCCATCTATTAAAAATACGGACGGTATTGCCTGGATAGTTTTCTATACCATCTATTCGGAAGCTATCATTGATCCCATCATCATTGGGAGAAAATCCATTATAGACGACTAAATTATTACTAACAAAACAATCTATATAAATGGAGACAGTGGCCGTATCGCATACCGTACTTTCACAAATAGCATATTCAAAAGTAACAGGTGCATCGTCATCACAAAAACCTGTTTGTGCAATGTAAGTAAAGGTTTCATCAGGGTTGATGATTGCCTGACCACTTGTGGGTTCTCTAGTAATATAAATGGTATCTAGGAATCTAAAAGAATCATTACTTAATACATCTAAAAGAGCAGTTTCATTTAAACGGATAGTGGTAGAATCGTCTACTGCTTCAAAAAGAACAGGAGGCGTTCCTGTCTGATCTTCTACATGGTAGATCAATGTGACCGTATCACAGAATCCAAGGGCATCACATAATTGAATACAAGCAGTATCTGAACCTATACTTACCGCATTAAAACTGATACAACCGCTAATGTCTAAAAGATCAAAAACGACATTGTCTCCACTAGCAGCTGGACAAAGATTTTCTACACTGACAAAAGTATTTTGTAAACCCATTGGTGTTGGGCAGATGACATCTACAGTTCCAAGATCAACTGTTTCTTCTATAACTAGATTATCATCACAACCTACTACAGCTACTGCATCTAAGATACAGTTGTTTCCATAAGTAAAGCGTAGATTTTGAACACCCGCCTGATCAAAGATGATAGCCGTTCCGCCAGAGGCACAGGCAGTAATGCTACCGGTATAAGGTTGATTGTCTATAGTTATAATTGCTGCGGATAGTTCGGCAAAAGGTATATCTAAACAAGCTTGAATAGGAGCGCAGCTAGGGGCAAATGTAACAAGCGTATCCGTGTCTAAGGTGATACAAGACGTAGAGGGCGGTTGCACATTGACTACTATACTTAGATTAATAGTTGCTCCATTGTTATCTGTTATCGTGTAGCAAGCTTCTTCTGTTCCAATCATCAAACCAGCTATATCTACACATCTTGTCATTTCATTATATACAATCGTGGTGGCGGTACCAGACAAATTAGGACAAGTGTTAGCGGATACTTGTAAACCTGTTCCGAATAAAGGTTCTAAACAAATTGGCACTTGTGCGCCTTCTTGTAGGGTGATATTGATCAAACTATCTCTGCTGACTTCATTACAAGGTAAAATAATAGAGAGTGTATCCGAACAAGTAGACTCATTGCGTACTAAAACTAAAGTATGCTCCCCTGGTTTAAAAGTAATCTCTGTTCCTTTTGGAGTTAAATTAGAATTGACTTCTAATATGGTAGCATTCCCTCCATCTATTAATTGCATAGATCCATAGGAGTTATCAGGATTGCCTCCTTGAATGATGGCAAACTCAGGTATATTCACCCAGCTACCTGTAGGATCCCAAATATTCATAGAAGTGACTAAATCATCTATAGAAGTGAAAGTACCAGACTGCATAGTACCATTGACCATCCATTCTCTGACCTCAAAGTTGCCTGTAGAAATTCTACCTGGAAAAAAAGCATAAGAATAAGCGAAGAACATTTCAAACTGACATCCCATTAGATTGCTAGAATAATCCTCTCCATCTAAGAAAATACTATAAAGATCTATACTATCTCTTGGTATAGGAATGCAAAAAGTTCCTTTTTCATCACATCCTATAGGATCAAGAGTCAATGGATTTCCTACATTATCTAATAAATTTAAATTACAACTAGTAGCAGTAGTATTAGAAGCAATTACTTCTGAAATGATGATTGTACATCCTTGATTATCCGTAAGCGTAAGGGTATAAGTACCATCTGGTAAATTGCTTATAGAAGGGGAAGTTCCTCCGTTACTCCAATTGTAAGAGTAAGGACTAACACCACCCAATACAGTTGATGCAATAGTAGCTGTTGTTGTATTTATCGATAATTGGATATTGATTGGGTCTGGGTCTTGTAGCATAGCACTTACCGCCATCGTACAACCTATACCGTCCGTGACCGTCACCATGTATACACCAGAAGGAATACCAGAGATACTATTGGTTGCGGCACCTATTTCCCAAGCATAATCAAAAGGTGCTTGTCCACCTTGTGGAGTGACTAAAATCTGCCCGTCATTATCCCCATTGCAGGTAGGAGACTCTAAATTTAAAGCTACATCAATAGCGGCACATTGAGACTGGTCTATAATGGTAATACCATTTTCAGTCGTACAACCAAAAGCATCTGTTACTGTAAGCGAATAGCTTCCTTCCGCTAAATTTTCAATCTGAGGCTGGATACTTCCATTACTCCAAGCGTAGGTGTAAGGGGCAGCCCCACCAGTTACGATGGCTCTTCCTTGTCCATCATTGGCTCCTGCTTGAGAGACATTCACTTTAGCTATAACTACATTTAATACATCTGATTCTGTAATAATTATGCTGCGCTCTATGGAAAATCCAGTATTGTCTGTAACCACTACCACATAAGTGCCTGGGGTTAAATTTTCAATACTTGATATCGTAGGGCCATGCGTCCATTGATAGGTATAAGGAGCTTGTCCATTTGCAGGTTTTAATACGATAATTCCATCGTTTGCTCCTGTGCAGCTAATGTTTTGAACAGCTATTTGCACCGTTAGTCCTGAATTCATTATGGGTGGGGTAGAGGTAGTATCTACTGGTGTTACCTCCGTGGTATCCATAGGCGTTACTATCATGGTATCCACAGGGGGCAGCTCCATGGTATCTACAGGATTGATAGTTGCTTCGCAAGCAACAGTGACACTACCTAAAATACCTATTGGTACATCAGCTGCTCCAAAACCAGAAACAGTCATTTGTTGACCAGGATTAGTTTGTTTGCTATTAGGTGGAGAAAATGGATCTGTTAAATTATCCATTAAACTAAGCGTACCATCTGGACAAGTACCTATATTTTGAAAAGAAAAAAGACCAACTTTTTCTCCTTTTTGAAAAGTAATTCTGGAAGTACCTTGTGATCTTAAGCCAAACGAGAGATAATCCGCAGTGGCATCTTCTGTTGGGCTATTGTCTCTAGCTGTTTTGGCGAAAGACACTCCTGATATGAGTTCGGTAAGATCTCCTACTAAAAAACCGCCAGTTGGTACTTTGATGGTTACTTGAGCTGTGCCAACAATGTTAAAAGGAAAATTCCAGGTAGTATCTGAAATGAGCGACACTATATAATTTCCATCAGCATCCAATTCTAATTCATAGGATATAATATTGTTAGATATAGGATCTACTGGCTCCGTCACTATGGTATCCATAGGAATAGTTGGCATTGTATCTACGGGAGGCATTTCCTCCATTGGATTACAAGAAATACTCGTTCCAGCTATACCAATAGGCAGATCAGGACCACCAAAGCCAGAGACGGTCATTTGTAGTCCAGCATTAGATTGCTTACTATTAGGAGGAAAAAATGGGTCTGTTAGATTGTCTATCAGGCTAATATCACCGTCAGGGCAAATCCCTACATTCGTGAAAGAGAAAAGCCCAACTTTTTCACCTCTTTGAAAAGGAATCCTTGAAGTTCCTTGTGAGCCTAGACTAAAAGATATATAGTCAAAGGTAGGTTCCTCTATAGGACTATTATCTCTACCCGTTCTGAAAAAAGATACTCCTTCGATTAAATCTGTTATTTCTCCTACATCAAATCCTCCAGTAGGAACTTTAATAGTGACCTGTGCCGTACTGACAATATTGAAAGGGAAAGACCAAGTAGTGTCAGGTATAAGGGAAACTACAAAATCTCCATTATCCTCTTGTTCTAATTCAAAAAACAAGACGCAATCAGTAGAATCACTTAGCATATTAACGGAATGGGTAGAGGAGGCCAATGAAATATTTAGGCCAAAAAGTAATAGGATGGTGGTTAGTAAGGATGAAATAATAAGTCCGTCAAGTTGGACGAATTTATTTTGTTTCCAGTTTTTCTCAAAAAATCTTTGCATAGCATAGCGACGGAAATATTTTTTGATAAAAAATGGGAGCAAAAGAGACCGTCTAAATGGCGGAGTTATTGTTTTATCGTTACTTAGTAGTAAATTTTTGTTCATGAATCGTATAATTATTGGGATTTTGAACTTCAGCAGCAGTTCCCAATTTAAAGACTTTTGCTAGTCTTACTATCCTGTGACTTCCCGTCACTAGATAGTTTTAAAGAGATTCTGGCTGAATTTAACTAGACCTTTTAATTGTCGAATTAAAAGGGGAAGTCATGGGTTAAAGCTGTAGTTATGACTTGCAAATAATGCATTCATTTTTAAACAACTTCTTTATCAATATGTTAAAAAAACACTTTTGTACCCAAAATCTAGTATATTTGAATGGAGTTGTTTATGTCTAATAATGGTTACACAGCGTAATATTGAAGAAAAAGCACTCATTTTTGCTTGTAAAAAGAGCTTGGAAGATGAAGATTGTCAAAAGCTTGGGCGAATTGCCAAGTAAAAAAAGGTTGGCTAAATGATTTATTGTTTTTTATATATATAAATCTTTGCAATAAGCAGACCAAAATAAAAAACATTCCTTGACAAACGGTTGTGAAATTTGTTAAAGAACCCTAAAAAGCATTTTTTTTTTGTTTAATAAATTTTTAGCAAGGTTCTTGTATTTTAAGAAAAGAGACAATAATCTCTTTGAATTTTAAAATGGGTTTAAACTTTTGTAGAAAGAGTCAGCTATAGTTTCTATAAAGTACAAGTTACCAATGATGCATAAATTATAATTTGATTTATGTGTTTTACTTTATTCTCTATCCTTACTATCCTATTTTACAACAATTCATTAGTTGTTTCTATATTTACGCAGGATTTCATTGATTAGATATTAAATCAATTGAAATGAAAATTAAAAATTTGCATTTCGATTTCATCTAATTGAAACCTCCATTTGGAGGGAATATCGACCTTTTAAAATATCGACAATTTGTTGGTTTTAGAACTCAGTTAAGTACCTAAGTAACGACAAAACAATAACTTGAGCATCTTCTTCTATTCTTTTCCAGTC
>CAYOBX010000364.1:0-6431 GCA_964402245.1 uncultured Saprospiraceae bacterium
GACTGAAAAATAATTAGAACCAGATTGCCCAACTTATTATTTCGTCGTTACTAAGGCCGTTCTCACTATCGTTGTTTCTAGCTCTTCATTAGTAATCTCTGTCCAAGCAAATAACAGTTGATTGCCATACTGTTCCATTATTGGAAAACCACTACTTCTTGTGGGACTTGTCTTTACTAACAAGTTACTTGCAATTTTTTCTCCTGTAGAGGTCATTGTCGCATATCGAATTTCTGCTGTTTTATTCTTTTGTTCCAACCAACTCACGACCACTTCATTTCCTTTAAAGGCTATATCTACTCGACCTAAAGGTTGTCCTTCGTCTATTCTATAGGGCGCACTAAAAGACGCACCTGCATCTTCCGAAAAAGCTACTTTTACTTGGGCAGTATCATTGGCCATTGTAAACCAAGCAATGGCGACCTTATCATCCTCTGCTATAATTTTAGGGCCATTCACAGGGCAACCAGCAATTTCCCAATTATCTGCAAAAACTTTACGGGGTTGGGTCCAATCAAATCCCACTTGCCGAACAATTGTAATATCCCTCACCTCTTCTTCGGATCGATCTCTATAGGCTACGATCACACCGTTGGAAGTGCGGGCTGCAGAAGTTTGACAACAATCACAAACTCGATTATCCAATTCTATATCCCCCGTCAATGTATTATCAGAATGTATAAAGCCTCCTCTTAGAGTCATAGCCCCTCCATGTTCATGTTCGTGTCCATCAGAGTCATTCTCGGTTTTTGTATAGCGGCCATCTAACCAAGTCGCAAATAGCGTATTATCATTTGTAGGGATCATTGTTACAAATCCATGCTCTGCTGCAATTCCATCTTGATTTAATAAAAAAGGCGTTTGCCATTCCGCTCCACCATCTGTAGATTGAGCAATTTTAATATCATAATCATAGGTACCACCAGCACTCTTTTGCAACCAGTGTGCAGCTATATGTTCCTCTTTATTTCCATATGTAGTTATAGAAGGAAAGTCTGCCCAATTGACAAACCAATCATTTCCGTAAGCAATCAGATTTGGTTCAGACCACTTCCCATCTGACAAGGTAGAATAAACCAAAGCATCTGTACTATCATTTGCATATTCTACCCATGATAATAGAGCTTTTCCACTATTGGTGATATGTAAATTTGGTTCGCCTCCTGATTCGCAAGGAGTGGGAATCATTTTTAGGGAGGTTTGATTTTGGCAGCTATAGATGCTTATGCCACAACATAATAATATACCCAGAGAGAAGTAGAGAAGTGTTTTTCTTTTTGAGTTGTTCACCTTTTTGTAAATATTGGAGGTTGTGAGTCTTTCTCGCGAAAGATTGATGAATGTATGAACACGGAGGCACAGAGCGCACAGAGTTAGATTTTGACTCTGTGTGCTCCGTGACTCTGTGTTCAAAACTAAAGTAGGTGGAAAATCTAACTCTGTGTCTCTGTGTTCCACTTCCGTTAAGTATCCTTCATCCAACGAACCATAATCTCCGCAATACCCAAAGGCTTATCTTCTTGTAAGAAATGACCCGCATCTGTTATCGTGATCTTAGGTTGGTCTTTTGTCCCTGGCACTAACTTTCTAAACAGCTTATCTCCTCCTACCGTAATCGGATCTTTATCACTAAATAAGGTTAAAAATGGTTTCTCCCATTTTCGTAACACTTTCCATGCTTCATTATTAGCAGGTACGGCTACATCGTCCTCTGAGGTAGGCACTAAGGAAGGAAATATTTTGGCACCAGCCATATATTCTTTATCAGGAAAAGGAGCCCAATAAGCAGCTATTTCTCCTTCTGTTAATTCTCTTTCTGTAGAATTTTGTAGGATCTTTCCAATGTTTATTTTAGGTACTTTCTTAGAATGCGCTTGCCACTTCAAAAATGCCTCGGATGGTTTTCCTTTGCCATTCGGTAACATGGTATTACCTGCCACTACTCGGCTAAAACGCTCTTCCATTTCTCCAACGCAACGCAAGCCAATTAAACCTCCCCAATCTTGGCAAAACAAATTAATCCCTGTTAAATCTAGTTTGGTAATAAATTGCTTCATCCAATCTACATGTCGCTGGTAGCTGTAATCTTCCATAGCTATTGGCTTATCAGACTTGCCGAATCCGATTAAATCTGGTGCTATTGCTCGATAGCCATGCTCCACAAATACGGGAATCATATGTCGGTATAAATAAGACCAACTTGGCTCACCATGCAGCAATAAAACAACTTCTCCGTCTTTTGGACCTTCATCTACATAATGCATGGTCATGGCATCGCCTACACCTACATAATTAAATGCAAATGGATAATCTGGTAAGTTGTGAAAATGATGTAAAGGAGTAACTACTTTTTTCATGGATATTTTTTTTTGAATGCAGAGGCGCGGAGGTGCAGAGTTATATGTGTTCTCTGCATCTCCCTGTCTCTGCGTTCAATAACTTAAGTATGATGAGATGCAGAGTTATATGTATGCTCTGCATCTCTCCGTCTCTGCGTTCAACACCTTAATAACAAATGTACTATTTTTCAAGGAATTGCAGTAGTGCAATTTCGTTCTAAACAATTAATATCTTCCTTTGACAGTAAGCCTCCATATTGCAATTGGCAGACCGTTTGGTTGTAATTCCCTATGATTGTTTGGTATTGTTTTAGACTATATTCGATCTGTTCTGGGGTCATTTCTGATATTTTCAAAGTACCAATTGTCTGAAATTTGGCAACTGTAGATTGAAGTAACTTCACTTTTTCTTGGATCGTTTGATAGACGGAATGTTCCCCTTTTTCTTGATCTTCAAATTGTTCCGCTATATTCTCTAATAATTGTTGTTGGATGCCTCCAAAGCACCGTTCATATTTTAATTGATGACTTTGCAAAGTAGTTAATTGGATCCGTACATCATCTGCAATTGCTTGTTGAATAGCTCTTTCTTTTTCTTGCGCCAATGTTAGGCAAGAGCTACAAAATTTATACTGTTCTTGAATCATTTGCAAGCGTTCTATCTTATCCGTTCTACTGTAAGGCAGTTCGACTATCAATTGCTGGGCTAATAATTTCTCTACTTGTGTCACCTGATCTTTCATTTTATAAAATAGATCTCCCTTTGGTTGATCTGTTGCAGCTACAATGTCTGTATAAGGTTGAAAGATTTTTAAATAAGTATAAAGAACATTCTTATCTAATGAATCTAAGATCACTTCTTGCGATTTTATTAACTCATTAGTAGCTTTACCAATTGCCTCTACCTGCTGATCTCCAAATAAGAAATGATCTATCTGTTTAAACAACTTAAAATAAGAAACCTCATAGGTATCTTTATAATAAACTTGAGCAATAGAATCCAACTGCGCCAAATCTGATTGATAGGTACTTACTACCGTATAATATTGTTGTGCAATCTGAAGTAACAAATCGTCATTAGCCTGCCCCTTTTCTTTTGATCGTTGATAAGATGCTACATTTTCCTTCAAGCTGATCGCTTCTCTCAAGCAAGTTAAAAATTGAGTCTCCGCTATATAAGGAATACTTTCTTTTTGAAATTCTTGTAAGTTATGCAGCCGAGTATCTAAATAATCTGGTGTTAAGGCTACATTTAATTGTTGTGATTTGGGTAGCGCATAAGCTGATTTATACCGGACTACCATTAGATAGGGACTAGATTTTAATTTTGATAATCTGGTAGGTTTATCCTTTAATTCCTCCTCCGTAATTGAAGCAGAATTTCTAAAATCCAACCAAACATTATTTTTATAGGCTTTGGCTTTTTCTTGAAAGTTCCATTTTACTTGATAAAGGGATGCCGATTCGATTCGATACTCATATTCTTCACTACTTGGCAGGATAGGTACCGTAAATTCTGCCGCTATTTTTCCTCTATAGCGATCTTCAAAGTATTGCTGTGCTTTGTGCATTACTTTCCAAATATCTGGTTTTTTAAAAACCCCTTCTCCTAGTACTTTATTTATGTTAGAGGATATTTTATAGGCTAATTCTAGAAAGTCATTTTTAGTAACCGCTTCAATTTTTGCGATAGCATCCAATTCCTGCCCATTTAGTTCTTCATCTGTAATTCTATCCAAAATCATCCCCTGATGCCTAGTTGGTTGAAATTGCTCACTTGGCTTTATATCAAAAGCATATAAAGGGAAGGATAATACCTCCTTTTCTTGCTTAGGATTGGGCATTTCTAAATGAAAATATAGAGATTCTACAGAGTCAAAATTCTTAATTCCTGTCCTTTTTCGCTCTTCTTTTGACAAATTGGAAGGATCAAATAAACTAAATAGCTTTTCTTCGTTTAATAAGTAGACTGCAACGGAATTATAGTGATATTCTGGAGAAAATTGCTCTTTGGTTTGCCAATCCCCGACTAATTCTGCATGAATATTTACATTTTGCGCAAAAAGGGATAAATTAGAAATTAGAAATAGGAAGGATATTAAGTATTTAGTGTTCACGGGCTAATAAATCAGTTCAATTATGGATTAAAAGATCAAAAATAAACGAATCTAACCAGACTAGACTTAATTCTCAGCATAGCTACCAAGTAGCTCCGTGTTAAATCATGTTTATTTTGAATTGGATGGTTTTGCATGTTATAACGCAAAAAGAGTTAACAAAGACATAAAAAAGGTCAAAAATCTACTAATTCTCTAAATATTTAAATTTATTGGATACATATCCCTTCCATTTTACACATATACATAGAAGATTCTATTAAAATCGTAGGTTTTCTTCGGCAACACAAATTAATTGACATTCTCAAATAAACATCATGACTAATAGAATGGTAAGTTGTTTTTCAAAAAACCACCCTTCTACATCACCTATATACCACAAAATGAATAGTTTAAAAACACTCTTTTTACTGTTAGCCTTATTGTTTGGCTTCAATGCTGCCAATGCGCAGACACAACAAGAGTGCGTAGAAGCAGATTTTCGAGCTTTAGTTACCTTGTATTTATCTACAGAAGGATGGAATTGGGAGACTAAATGGGACTTAAATCAACCTGCCGCCACTTGGCATGGTGTCACATTAAACCAAGAGGGTTGTGTCACAGGGCTTTCTTTAAATAATAATAATCTGAATGGGGAACTGCCAGATGCACTTTGTAACCTTGTTAATCTTAGAACACTTAACTTAACAGGTAATCAATTATCAGGCTCCATTCCTACCTGTATTAGCGACTTATCAAAATTAAGCTTATTAGATTTATCGGTTAATAATATCTCAGGGTCTATCCCAACGACTATAGGTCAATTGACCAATCTAAGAACGCTCGGTTTACATCAAAACGAGCTTAGTGGATTTATCCCTCATACGATTGGTGATCTAAGCAACCTTTTTACATTGAATTTACAAGCCAATCAATTGGTCGGTGCTATTCCAGAATCTTTTGGTAACTTGAGTAGCTTATTTGTACTTTCTTTGGAAAGCAATGATTTAATAGGATCTATACCTGATTCTTTAGGCAACCTAACTAGATTATTTTATATAGATTTAGGACATAACAATTTAAGTGGCCCTATACCTGCCTCTATTAGCAACATGGAAAATCTATTCAACTTAGAATTAGATAACAATCAGTTATCTGGAGAAATTCCAGCAGGCATCATGGGATTAAGCAAATTGCAATCTTTATGGTTAGCTAATAATCAACTAACAGGTACTATCCCAGAAGATTTGATAAAATTGACCAACTTAGAATGGTTAGCATTGAATAATAATCAATTCACTGGAAGTATACCAGACTCTATCAGTATATTAGATAAGCTTTCTCTTTTATATTTAGATAATAACCAGTTTTCAGGAACGCTTCCTTTAGCAATTGCTGACTTAGTCAATCTTACGGAACTCAATTTAAATGATAATAACCTTACTGGATGTTTTCCAGAATCTTATAAGAACTTATGTGGTATTCAATATAACTTTAGCGGCAATAAAGGTTTACCAAACAATGGAGATTTTAGTAGTTTTTGTGAGTCAGGTGCCGGGACTTGTGAAATAGAACCTGAAGAAGCTGTTTGTGGTTTACAGTTCAGTTTAGTTGGAGAAGAAGAAGCATGTTATGCAGTAAGAAATTTAACAATTAATATAGAAGCAGGCGTAAGTCCTTTCAGAATCGAACTAGATGGTCCAATTAGAGGAGGACTAACTACTTCTATTCAAAATTTACCGATCCTTGGTGCTCCTGTCGGAACGTATACCGTAACAATCACAGATGCAGAAGGCTGTATGGTGGTTAAAGAATTGACGATCGCTGCTAGCTGCTTAGACGGAGAAGCGGTGAGCGGCTCAAGAAGCAAAGCGCCTACCACTGTATTGCCATTAGAAGATTTTTTATCAGCAACTACTTCTACTTCTATAGAAGTAGCTAGAAATTACCCAAATCCATTTTCTCATAGTACGACATTGCCTTTTACGCTTTCTCA